>CAZCKF010000577.1:0-2065 GCA_964499155.1 uncultured Chitinophagaceae bacterium | reverse complement strand
ATGTTCGCATCACATCGCATGCTGCCTTCTTCCATATTGCCATCACACACACCAAGATATCTTACAAGCCTTCGAAGTTCAACAAGGAACTGATATGCTTCCTCGGAAGATCTGATGTCGGGTTCTGTTACAATTTCAAGCAATGGTACACCTGCACGATTAAGATCGATCGAAGTATATTCTGGATTCACATCATGCAGGCTCTTGCCAGCATCTTCTTCCATATGAATACGGTTCAACCTGATTTGTTTTATTTCCCCATTTGCATTTACGTCAAGAAATCCTCCTTTGCAAATCGGTGCTGTGTGTTGAGAAACCTGGTATCCTTTGGGAAGATCAGGGTAGAAATAATGTTTTCGTGCGAAATAATTAAATCGAACAATTTCACAATGGCAGGCAAGTCCCAATTTCACCGCATGCTCAATCACCTTTTTATTCATCTTGGGCAATGTACCCGGATGACCAAGTGTAATTGGGCTGACCTGGGAATTGGGAGCTGCGCCAAATGCTGCACTGTCCCCGGCAAATAATTTAGAGTCTGTAAGAAGTTGTGCATGCACTTCGAGGCCAACAACAAGTTCATATTTAGAAGAGACAGACAT
The DNA here is from genome assembly GCA_964499155.1 of uncultured Chitinophagaceae bacterium. Classification (GTDB taxonomy): domain Bacteria; phylum Bacteroidota; class Bacteroidia; order Chitinophagales; family Chitinophagaceae; genus CAZCKF01. The sequence continues at coordinate 1,463 of CAZCKF010000577.1, read as the reverse complement.
CATCACAAAAGTAATGATGGATAACACTGATTAAGACGGATTACACAGATACGTGACTGAATATTGAAGTTTATTTATTATATCGAATTTCGTTTAGACAGCAATAAACACAAACTGCAAAGCGCAAACGGCAATGGGCAATTTGAAAAGGATGGATAACAATGATCAAGACCGGAATTCACAGGTACGTGACTTATTATGAAGTTTACTTATTGTATCCAATTTCGTTAGGACATTTAAAAAGCAAAACAATGGTTTTATGCAACTAGCGATTAACTACTGACAAAGCTGCTTTGGTTAGAGATGATTTTTACCAACTAGATGCCAATAATAATTCCGTGAAATCCTAGATTAATCCTGCTAATCCGTGATAAAAAAAAGAGCTTCCGAAAACAGAAGCCCTTCATCACATGCTCAATGTATGATGGTTATAGATCAGCAGTTTTAATCTTACGCGGCATTTTAACTTCAATATTTTGAGTTTTGCCATCGCGTTGAAGTTTCACCATTACTGAAACTTTATCCTTATTCTCACGAACGATTTTTGAAATGTCATCAGTGCTGTTTACTTCCTTGTCATTTACATGTGTGATGACGTCATCTTCACGAAGTCCAGCCTTGTGTGCATTGCCTTCATCATCCACTTCAATCACTTTCACACCTTTTCCATCATCTGTATCCTGAACGGATAAACCAAGTCTTGGAGCGCCGCCATACCAGTAAATGCCTCTCTGTGAAGGAGCCAGGCGTGGCGCAGAAAATGCTTCGATGTCAGGCATTTCAAAATGAAAACCATCTGCACCCACTGCATTGCCCTGGAAAATGCCATTCCACTTATCCAGTTCTGCAGTTGCTGTTTGTTGTGAATTATTTCTTTTATAAGTAACAGTTACTTTTTCTCCCGGCTTTTTTGACTGGATAGCTTCAGTCAGGTCACTTGGTTCTTCAATTTTTGAATCTCCCACGCGGGTTATAACATCACCTTTTTTCAATCCTGCTTTTTCAGCCGCACTTCCTTTAACTATTGTTGTTACCTCAGCACCGTCATCATGATTTTCTGTAGTAACACCTAATCTTGCGCGGTTCTGATTCATAAACATCTGTCCATCGAAATTGTCAGCGCCATTGAAATTCCATGAACGCACATTTGGAATGGTTGTAAATCCACGGTAATCAAATTTATTCCTGTGAACTACCACATCATCTCCTTTGTAATCTTTTAAATCAGTTCCATTAACGATTACGTTGTCTCCTTTGAATTCAATGGTAACTTTTGAATCCTTGTCTCCTTTACGGACAATAATGACTTCTTCGTGGTTTTTTTTATCTTTTTCTTTTCCCTCTTTTTCTTCCTGAGCGAAAGTTGTGGTCGCTCCGAACACAGTTGCCAGTACAACAGCGGAGAGGTTTGCAAAAGTTCGTTTCATACGCTTTGTTTTTTAAATACGTTAAGTTTCGTAGAT
>CAZCKF010000576.1:0-2070 GCA_964499155.1 uncultured Chitinophagaceae bacterium | reverse complement strand
AAACAATCCAAAGAATGACATCGCGAATAAAATGAACACGAAAAAGAAAACAATGTTCAGAATGACGTTGGTAGAAATCTCATTGAATATCGCGGGGTTTGTTTTATCTGCAAGGTGAAAAGGAATAGTGAGCAACACATAGATCAGAAAAATGAAAAGCCCATAAAGTGATGCATTAATAACACCCTGTTGTTTCGATTCTGTTTTTTTTGTAAAAAATGAAACCGTCAAAGGAATCATGGGAAATACGCATGGTGTCAGTAAGGCAATAAATCCTCCAAGTAATCCAAGTAAGAAGATCGTCAACATACTTTTTCCAGTTGGATCTTCATCACCGCAATCATTCACAGGCTTCTTTATGTCGATAGTTGGAATTAGGATCCGGGATGTGGATGCGACACCCCCTTCGAGTGTAACACTAAATGCAAATTGGGTCGAAGGATAAAATTCATCATTCCTTCCATAGGTATAGGAAAGTGTTCCCTGCAAATTTGCAGGAACAGTACCTGTAAATGCAATGATGGCCCTCCATGTTGCAGGGCCCGTATACACTTTTACCTCACGTTCGAAAATGGGGCTGTTCGTAATAATTGAAACGCCAGTATCTGAAAATGATCCCCGTTGTGCAATACTGGAATCAGGAAATGCAATCGACGCGCTGGAAAAATCTTCTAGTTTAAGATTGGGTGAAAATAATTGCCACCCTTCGACACCCTGAGTTGTGAAAGTTAATTCGTATTGTTTCTCTTCAATTTTTTTTGCAGAAACCTGCCAACTGAACTGGGAAGAATCCTGTGCAGATAATGCTTTCGATAAAAAAATGAAAACTATGAATAGCAGGTTCCTTAGAAACGACATGTACAAGGGTTAAAAAAACGGGTCTAAAAATAAGACCCGTTCGCAAATCGATAACGTTATTTCAACGCTACAGTAAAGTTCACCGTTTTTGGCGGAAGGCATTTTTCATCATCACATGTCTGGAATTCAACGCTGCCAGAAATATTTGTCTTGGCAGTTGATTTCAATTTCACCACCTGCACAAAATCTACTTTCTTGGAATATTGATTGGCTGAAATGCCGAGTTTTTTGTCAGAGTATTTTTCCATTTTGCCCACTTCCTTGATCTTGCCATCAAGCTTCAACAATGGATTGCTGTTAAAAGTGATTCCTGTTGGGATAGCAATCGCATCCTCAGGTTGAACCTGTGAATAGAGGTGCCAGCCATTTTTGATAGTGGCTGTAATGTGCAATTCGTAGGTTTTGTCGTCGAGTTTCTTGCTTGAAAAGCTCCAACTGATCGGGTCAGGTATTTGGGCTTGAGAACCTAAAGAGACCAGGGCAAGAGCGAAAACAATTAGTTTTTTCATACTGGAAATAATTACTGCAAAATTCGGCTTTCAGTTCTGTAAAGGCTGTTAAAATGTTATGATCAGGCCTATTTTAATGACGAAAATATCAGGAAACCAGTTGTTCGGCCATAAACAGTGTTTTCAGAATCTGTTGACCATCAATGTTTCCGAGTGCGGAGGAACAAGCCCTCTCTGGGTGAGGCATCATTCCAAACACATTCCGGTTCATATTACAGATACCTGCTATGTTTCGGGCAGCACCATTGGGATTGGCCTCGGGAGTGATATTTCCGTTTTCATCACAATACCTGAAGATCACCTGGCCATTTGATTCGAGCTCATTCAGGATCTTATCTTCTGCATAATAGCGCCCTTCTCCATGAGCGATAGGAATTTTATAAACAGGCGGCACCTCGGAGTTAACCTGATTCCATGCTTCCAGAAAATATCCTTCACCCTTCAGGTAAATATTCTTACAGATATACTGCTGGTTATTGTTTCTCAACAGAACTCCGGGTAATAAATGTGATTCACAAAGAATTTGAAATCCATTACAAACGCCATAGACCTTACCACCGGAATTCGCAAACTCAATCACACTCTGCATCATCGGGCTGAACCGTGCGATCGCACCACAGCGTAAATAATCTCCATAAGAAAATCCGCCTGGCAATATGATGCAATCTTCAGTATTGAAATGAGAAAGGTCACTGTCCTTGTG
>CAZCKF010000575.1:0-2088 GCA_964499155.1 uncultured Chitinophagaceae bacterium | reverse complement strand
TATTTTTCCTCAACCTGCCATTCCAAGTAATTTTTATTAGCTATTGTTAAGGTTCTAAAAGACAATAGTTCTATTGGTAAAATCCATCCACCTGATTGTCCCAGCGCAACAGGAGTATTCACTGCATCCATAACCGTACTTACGCGCATCAATGTGCTGTCAATTGCGATTAAATTTTGTTGCATAATATTCCAGTTACCACCGATAAATTGTAAATATTCTAATGGTTGAACCGGGTCACATCCCGGATTTGCATCCGCAGCAAGAAAATAAAGCGATACGTTCAGTGCAGATGAAATGGGCGCTCCTGAAATGTTCCAGGTCCTGTTAATACCAAAAGAAGGAAAAGAAACTGTGGGTTTAATGCCGCTATCAACTTTGACAGAAAGAAACTGAAGCGCATTTGTTATTCTTACCGGGTTATAATTTGTTTCATCAGATCCTACAGGGAAAAACATTTGACCTGCAGAATCAGGCTGGAGTTGCAACATCCCCGGCCCATTGGTTACAATGAATTTATTATCGCTGAAATCCAACACCGTTTTCGCACCGATGTGAAACTGGTTCAGTATGATTTTCCCCTTGATTAATTGGATTGTTGAAGGAATCGTGAAATCGTTTTGTAATTCGGCACCAGCACTGTTGTTTAATACCCATCTAATATCGTTTACCTGCGTTCCGATAAAATGAATTTGCTGTCGTGATGTTCCCTGCAATAAAATGGCGGCATTCCCGGTTCCTGTTTTCAATATGCTATCATAGATGTAAATGTTTTTTTTAATGGCAAGTACTGTATTTCCAGCGCCATTCGCAAGGGTAAATAAACTACCATGTTGCTGGTAAAAATTCCCCCCTACAAATACCGTATCATCCAGATCGAGTTTGTAATTCACCCCACCCTCTATTTCGAAATCACTCCTGATAATAAGCGGATTTACTCCCGTGGATGTATAAGTAATCGATTTTGATGGTGCAGCATCAGCACTAAAGACCAGGTTACCAAACCACCTGTTACTTACAGAAATAATATAACTGGCTGCAGGAACACGGAAAACAAAATTGCTTTTGGATGTCGAATTCGTCCTGGAAAGCCAATTTAGAATTGAAGCATGGCCAGACCGGGTTTGATGAACGTAAGTTCCTCCATTCAATAAGGCAAATGAATCGGAAATTGAAATGTTTGTACCTCCCGATACAGTAGCCTGGTTCATGAACACGCCCTTATCGTGGATCTGAATTACATAACCCGTTCCTATGATCGCCAATGCAGAATTCGAAATTGTATTTGTTGATGGAAGTTTAAGAATGATGGAGTCTCCTGTTCCGGGATCAATGCGAAGTTTTAAAATGGAAACAGGAACATCGGGAAGGAGAACTGAGTATTTAAACAAATAAAAGGAATGATCCAGCAATACTGAATCAAGTGAAGTGGGTACAAAATTATTACTCCAGTTTAGTGGATTGTTCCAAAGATTGTCTCCCCCACTCCCCGTCCATTTGACCTGGGCCTCTGCATTGATCGAAAATGCAATAACAAATACTATAACCCACCATACTCTCACCGCTTTTCAAAATTCCTGTTCATCCGGTTTAAATAAAAAAGAAAAACCCCTCTTTTGGAGGGGAATATTCTTTAAAAAGCTGGTGTTTTCACCAATTATCTCACGCTATCCCTGTTCATGTTCACTGTATCTCTTCCGAGAGAATCATTACCAGTGTTCAATGAGTCAGGAGTAGTAATTCCTGTGTTTGTTTGTGTAGAAGTGCTGTCCTCTGTTGTGGTGGTTGTAGCATCATTGTTACATGCTGCAAATGCTACTGTGATGGTCATAATTGCAAGAAGTTTTTTCATTTTCCTGTTTTTTGTTAAGATTTTGGTTTGAAAAATCCGTCGCAAAGCTAATATGTGTTTTCAATTTTCCAAATTTTACTGGTAATAGATGGTTGGAATTTTCTATACTAGCACCGGGTCGATACTGAAATGAATCTTTGAAATCTAGAAATCCTGAAATCTTGAAATTGGCAATTATTTCTTCCTGAAAAATATCCTGATCGGAACTCCTGTAAAATGAAAGTGTTGCCTTAACT
>CAZCKF010000574.1:0-2099 GCA_964499155.1 uncultured Chitinophagaceae bacterium | reverse complement strand
AAGAAAGTACCAACTGATGAAGTATTGAAGCTTACAAATTTTGAATTGATATCGAAATTACCACTATGCTGTTGTGAAATAAGTAAAGCGTTGCCTTCTTTTACGGAATTTGCACAATCCTGATAAATATTGGTAATTCTTAAATCAGTAACATTGAATACGTCCGCAATTCCGTCATCAGGCTCATTGATTAATTTTTCTAAAGATGAATTTGGAATGTATACTGTTACTGAAATGTTGCCCTGATACGATGTGGTTGGAGAAATAGTTAACTGCCTGTCCAAATATTCCTTATTCGAAAGATCACGACGGATGTCAGTATTATTATCACCAAAGCGAACCTGAATTGTTTGGGGACATTGGTTAACATTTTGGAAATTCAGGCTACCGACTAAATTTCCATTCTGATCAATAATAAATTCGGGGATTGAATTGTTAGCAATGCTTTGCACAGTAAAAAAGCCGGAACAGCTTGTGTTCGTTGTATTTGAACTTTCTGCTTTACATATCTGAAATGAAGTATTGATTGGAAGTGTATCACTTTTGTCAAAAAGAATGTAGTACTCCATTCCAGAAACTAGATTCCCAAATGGTACAATGGAATTATTTGTATTTAATCCGGTCCAGTTGGTATTTGTACATCCTGTCTGACTTGATTTATAAAGAATTTTTAATTTTGAATAGGGAGGTGATAACCGGATATAATAGACACCATTTGCTGATGGAATAAACCTAAATATTTTCTCTCTTCCTATCAAGTCCGTGCCAACGGAGTTCACGGGATAATTCCCAGTAAAATTCCACGATCCCGGGCCAGAAGGAATAGATACTGAGGTTGAGCTACATTCAGAAACAGTCGGTGCTACACTACAGTCAGGGGCTGTTGTAAAACTTCTTGTTGTCCATCTTCCAAATACATCAGGGGAACATTCAGCACTGACATGAAAATAATAAAGCGTTGATGGTGTTAAATTGTTTAATGAAACTGTGGTTCCTGAAATTAGACTTCCTGAATTAGGTGGGATGCTTTCATTGGTTATTGCATACTTATAGGATGAACCCGATAATGATTCCCAATTTGCCGTAACAGAAGTAGAGGTAAGGTTTGAAAATGAAACAGAAGTTACATTTAGCGAACATGATGGTTTTACTTCGAGCCGGTCCAAACCACAATTCTCGCCTTGCTCGGACCTGAACTTTAACCCAATAAAGAGAGTGGAAACGTTTCCGGTTATGGCAGGTAGCTCAATTGTTTTTTTCTTCCACTGCCCGTTTCCTTCAGCTAATGTTCCATCATGCCTGGATATAAAACTCCCAACTGGTAAAAATGTGTTTCCATCCAATGAATATTCAACCTGAACTCCTTCATTCAAATAGTTGGCATTATCGTAATTACCATTATTATTAAACCAATCAAATTCAACCCTGACATTTGGAACACCTGTGGTAACAATTCGCGGGGAAACTAATCTTGTTTCTGCACCAGCGGGATGCGAAAAATTATTACTGTTCCATAATATAAATCGATTTCCTTCACTGGGTGATATTGTCGGGTTGTTACTAATTATTGATAGAAGAAGTGGACTCGTATTATTTACGAATCTCTGCTCCCAACAAGAATTTGAAATCGAAGAATCACTTCCATTAAAACTTTCCAGATAAGGGAGATCACTGAAGTTTACAATTTCGGCAGAACCAAAATTTATTGAGCATCTCGTATTTAATGCTCTGATCGAGTAATTACCATTAGCGAAAACTGGTTTAAAAGACATAGCATTCCCTGTTCCAATAAGGGTATCTTTTGCGTTACTCTGGTATAATAAAATATATCTGATTCCTGGGTCCGTGTCTTCTAAAGTCAAAATTCGACCGATCCCATTGGGACACGCATATCCAGAGCCAGTTAAATTTTGAATTTTAATACTTGAATCAGGGAGAATGATAGGAGGTAATGAAAGAGTATCGCATCCTGGTCTGGTTGTTTTGGCAACATACGAACCAGGAATTGTTAGCATTAAACTAACTGACCCTCCATTTCCTTGTAATGGCCCAACAGCTAAAACTCCGTTTCTATAAAGAAAGTATGATTGCTGAACGAC
>CAZCKF010000573.1:0-2110 GCA_964499155.1 uncultured Chitinophagaceae bacterium | reverse complement strand
CAAAACTGTCGCTGGTACAGGACAGCCGCAGGGGCCTGCATTCGCAGCAGCAGTTCCCGAGGTCATTGATTATACTCGGGTGCTGGGAGGAGATATCAGGTCGGGTATTGTTGCAAATGGAAAAGAATTTTCTCTGAGGTCATTATTTGTTGATCCGTCATTTTTCAAACTTTTTACTTTCCCTGCACTACGGGGAGACCCAAATACTTCATTAAATGACATCACATCTGCAGTGGTAACTGAAAGTGTTGCGCGCAGGTATTTCAACAGCATTGATGTTATCGGAAAAACACTGGAATTAAAAGCAGATCCTTCAGCCAATGCATTGCAAAAACCAATGATCATTACTGCGGTTGTAAAAGACCCGAGCCGTCATTCATCGATCCAATTTGATATATTAATGCCGCTGAAATTCATGCAGCTTTCTTTCACCGATGTTAACTGGCTGAATCAATACCTCGGATTATTCCTGTTGCTCCAAAAAGATGCAAACCTGGAAGCGGTTACGAATAAATTCAACCATGTATTTAAAACAAATGCAAGACAACAGGTTGCCGACAACAAAAAAACATATGGCTTTGATCCGCACATAGCGTATGGATTGCAAAATGTAACAGATATGCACCTTAACCCAATGCCTACAAATACAGGATGGAGGGAAGGTGGAATTGTAAATGAAGGCAATGCAAGGATGTGTTACATTTTTCTTGCAATTTCAATATTCATCCTGTTGATGGCTGCTATCAATTTTATCAACATCAGTATTGGAACCTTGTTGAAAAGATCCAAAGAAGTGGGAGTACGAAAAATTACAGGCGGAAGTAAAAAGCAGATCATTACCCAGTTTGTGATCGAAACTTCAATATTATGTGGCCTGGCATTTTTGATTTCAATATTTCTTACCAACACACTAGTTCCATTATTTAACCAGCTTGCGGGGGAACAATTAGATTTTAAAAAAGGAATGGATATTACTTTGATCTCCACATTTGTCGTAATTCTAATCCTGATCATTATCATAACGGGACTTTATCCCGCCATTCTTTTGTCGGGCTTCAAACCAACAGAAGTGCTGTATAACAGGCAAAAGTTATCTGGCAGAAATGTTTTTGGCAAAGTACTGGTTGTTGTCCAATTCTCACTGGCAGTGTTCTTTATCCTCGTCACACTCGTTTATTACCAACAAATGGATTTTATCCGTACAAAAGATCTGGGATATACTCCATACCAGGTAATAAGAACACATATTGAAGGAGACAGGGACAATGAAGCCATTGCAAAAGAAATTAAATACGAACTGGACAAAGAACCATCGGTCAGATATGTTGCATTTGGATCTGACGGTAATCGCGGGCAGGTGAAAGTGCAGGACAATACGTTGATGGCGCTGCATCCCGTGGTTGATGAAAATTATATTCCCGCAATGGAAATGCAGATGCTGGCAGGTAGAAATTTTTCTTCCTCCTTTCCTGCTGATAGTGTAAACGCTGCAATTGTAAACGAATCTTTTGTAAAAGCAGCAGAGCTTTTGAATCCAATTGGTGTACAATTAAAAACCGAAGACTGGATTGCAAAAGGGACAAAAACAATTATTGGTGTTGTAAAAGATTACCACACTGGTCCACTTCATCGCCCCATTGATCCTGTCGTGATTTTAATGGATAAATACCTCGGTGGTGTTTGGATAAAGATCGACAAAGCACAGCAGTCGCGTGCAATTGCTGCAATTGAAACAACGTTTAAAAAATCAGGAGCTGGCTTGACCTATTCGTTCCTGGATGAAATGAATGCGAAGGATTATGAAACAGAGAAACAGTGGCAGAAGATCATTGGAATTGCAACTGCTATTTCAATCTTTATCAGTTGTATTGGACTATTTGGTCTTGCACACATGGCAGCACAACAACGCGTAAAAGAAATTGGCATTCGCAAAGTATTGGGCGCAACAGCAGCCAGTATTACAGGACTTTTGTCAAAGCAATTTATAAGATTAGTGATCGTGGCCATATTGATTGGAAGTCCACTTGCATATATCGCGATGCAAAAGTGGCTTGAAGGTTTTGCTTATCGTGTTGAAGTATCGAATTGGTTATTCGTACTTGCTGCTGTA
>CAZCKF010000572.1:0-2128 GCA_964499155.1 uncultured Chitinophagaceae bacterium | reverse complement strand
TACTGTAAGTTTTGTTATCCAACCAGCTTTCGCAAGAAAAATTCTTTTTATTACGAGGTCCACCAGCATATCAACACCGAAGTTGAGGAATTTCGCTTTTTTATCGCGGGTAGTAAGATTCTTAAGGAATCCAAACGCAACACCCACTGGAGTAAGTTCAGCTTTAATTGCAACAACATCATAGCGGATCAATTCCTTTTGCGCTTTGATAAGAGTCTGCAATCTCTTTTTTTCTTCCAGCAACTTTTCGTATGTATCGATTCTGTTAGACATAAAACCTCCGGAGTATCATATTCCTGAAATAGGGAAATACAATTTTCTTTCTTAAAGCAATGATTACTACAGTTGTAATTGCAAATACAGCAGCTACTGTCAAAAATCCAAGAGCCCGACTTTCAAATACATCTCCAAGCCACCAGGCAAGTGCAAAGCCAGCAAATAAAATAAAGAACAGTCCCAGCACAAGTGTAACCACACCTGCAAGCATTCCCGACCCAATGTTGGTTGCTTTTTCAGTTGCAGTTACTGCAGCCAGCTTGTAATACGAATCCAATAGATCTGTGACGTGGTCAGTAAGACCAGTGAGATGATCACCAATGCCCGGTTCATCAATTTCTTCTTCGGGCGTCACATCAGGTTTTGTTTTAATTTCTTCCATGTAGTCTTTGATTTCAGAAAAAGAGAAAGCAGGTCCAGCCCGGACCTGCTTGTTTCAATGAATTATCCAAGGCTCTCTCTCATTCTGTCTTCTGCTGTGTTTCTTGCACCACGTGCAGCTGACATGGCTTTGTTACCAAGGTCTTCAGCGGTTTCTTTGCCATTCGCAAACAGGTCACCAATATGTCCGGCCCAGTCAGTCGCAGTACGACGAACGCGGTCGCGCATTTCAGTGCCCTTTTCAGGAGCGATCAACAGGCCGATAACAACACCCGCAGCTGCTGCTCCAACGATACCGAGGATCACTTTTGTTGTAGAAGTCATATCACTTTTATTTTAGGTTAACTGATCATTTGTAACGTCAGTAATATGCAAATAATCGTACCAGTCACAACTCGTTTTACAGTTGCAGGTATAATTTATCCGTGAGTAAAAAAATCTACATTTCATTTTTTCCAATTTTCTTCCAGTGGTAAGACGGGTATGATTTATGTGAGAGTGCTTATCTTAGAATCTGGTTTTGAAACTATGGATAGGAAAAAAGTGTTAATCATTGATGATGAAGTTGATTTGTGTTTGCTGATGAAAGCGTATTTCACAAGAAAGCATTACAATGTGAGTATTGCACATACGCTGAAAGACGGACAGAGAATGATCGATGAAGTCTGCCCCGATATTCTTTTTATCGACAACAACCTGCCGGATGGTGCAGGCTGGGATATTATTGCTGAAACACTCGAACGTTGCCCTCAAATGAAATTTCACCTGACAAGCGCATTTCGTTCAGTACTTCCAACAGATGTAAATAAAAATAAAGTGACGGTTTGGGAAAAACCTATTTCCACCAAAGACCTTGACAGGGTATTTCCATAAGTATTAATCACCCCAGATTTCGTCCTCTCCTTTCAGCCATTTCTTTACAGCTTCTGTGGTAACAGATTTGGGTCGTTCAATTGGGAAATTGAGCACGCGATCCCAGCATAAACTGGCCAGTACTCCAAGCGCCCGGCTGATGCCAAAAAGAACTGTATAGAATTCATATTCTTTCATTCCATAATGTACAAGCAAGGCACCGCTGTGTGCATCAACATTTGGCCAGGGGTTTTTAATTTTTCCCAGTGATTGAAGGATCGGAGGAACTGTATCGTAAATATTCCATACAGTTTGCACAAGCGGATCATTGGGCATATGCTTTTTGCCAAATTCCATTTGTGCTGTAAATCGCGGATCTGTTTTTCTCAGCACAGCGTGACCATATCCCGGAACAACCTTTCCCTCACTCAAGGTTTTTTGTACATAATCTGCAATCTGCTGTTTGGTGGGTAATTCAGTTTTTAATTCTTCTCTCATTTCATAGATCCATTTGATCACTTCCTGGTTCGCAAGTCCATGCAGAGGACCAGCAAGACCATTCATACCGGCTGCAAAACTCAGATAAGGATCGCTCAATGCAGAACCCACCAGATGTGTG
>CAZCKF010000571.1:0-2139 GCA_964499155.1 uncultured Chitinophagaceae bacterium | reverse complement strand
TCCTGGTCCCTGCGATCATTGTTTTTGCATTGTGTAATTACCTGCTCGAATGCAGTATTGATTGTAAAATGAAATTGTTTTTTCTTGAAAACCTTTTCCATGCTTTGGGAAACATGAAGTTTTTCAGGGAACAAAACAAAACGAGGATCGGGACACCACCACATGATGAGGCTATCATCATTAAACCATGGGAAAATTCCATTGGAGTAAGCAAGCAAAAGTCGTTGGGGTGAAAGATCGCCTCCCACCGCCAATAATCCATCGCTGTCTGCATATGAAACAGCAGGAAATTGCATGTCTTCTCCTAAACGAAAAATCATGAAAAATTTTATTCGGCAATTACTTCAACAGTCGCGCCAAGTCCGCGGTCAGTGATTGCATCACACAGTGGTTTCAGCTCATCGAAACTACCGTCTTTTACGGCGTATTTACCATGGAAGTGAATAATATAAGCACATTGTTCAGCCTGTTCTGTGGAGTGTTTGCACACTTCCACAAGAGTTTCAATTACCCATTCAAAAGTGTTTACCTCGTCATTCCATACGATTAACTGGCAGGTTTTTTCAAACCCCGTCAGTACATCTGTTTCCTGCACGGATTCAGGCTTCATATTATGTTTGTGGGCTGCCACAAAGCAAAAATAAAAAAAGACCGCAGAGTATTGCTAAATAAGGATATAGGAAAACTACGGTATGATTACCGTTTAACAGTGCAAATTACAGGTCTTCAAATGAGAAAAAATAGACAGGAGAGCCTGAATTTCGGGGTCAACCCTTATCTTTGCCGTCCTTAAAAAGGGAGTTTAGCTCAGCTGGTTCAGAGCATCCCGACTAACAAGTCGGGAGAGTCAGCGGTTCGAAAAAATATTGGGAGTTTAGCTCAGCTGGTTCAGAGCATCTGCCTTACAAGCAGAGGGTCGGCGGTTCGATCCCGTCAACTCCCACAAACCCTGCCAATGGCGGGGTTTTTCTTTACATGTAACTTCGTTTGAATGAATCCAGCGCGATCAGTAGCCTTTCATACACTCGGTTGCAAACTCAATTTTTCAGAATCTTCCACCCTTTCCCGGATGATGGAAAAGGAAGGTTTCGAAAAAAGAGAATTTGACGATCACGCTGACGTGTACGTGATCAATACCTGTTCTGTGACCAATAATGCAGACAAAGAATGCAGGCAGATCGTGAGAAGAATCCAGCGTCGGGCTCCTGAAAGCTTTGTTGTAGTAACCGGATGTTATGCTCAATTAAAACCGAATGAAATAGCTGCAATTCCAGGTGTTGACCTGGTGTTGGGTGCTGCTGAAAAATTCAACATTGCACAACACATCAAAGAATACACTCGAGGAGACTCTGCTAAGATCTGCAGTTGTGAAATTGGTGATTTGTCGGGATTTCATGCCTCTTATTCTATCAATGATCGAACAAGGACATTTTTGAAAGTGCAGGATGGATGTGATTATAACTGTTCATTTTGTACAATACCTCTTGCAAGGGGAAAAAGCCGGAGTGATTCAATTGAAAATGTTGTAAGACATGCAGAAAATCTTGCTTCATCGGGTGTAAAAGAAATTGTGCTGACCGGGGTAAATCTTGGAGATTTTGGAAAAGGACCTGATGGTAATATCCGCACTGAAAATTTTCTGCAACTTATTCAGCAACTTGACCGGGTAAATGGAATTGAACGGTACAGAATTTCATCCATTGAACCCAACCTGCTGACAAACGAAATAATTTCGTTTGTGGCTGACAGTGAGAAGTTCATGCCCCACTTTCATATTCCCCTGCAAAGTGGAAGTAATCAGATCCTCGGTCAAATGAGGAGGCGTTACAAAAGAGAATTATATACCGAGAGAGTTCAACATATTAAATCATTAATGCCGCATTGTGCCATCGGTGTTGATGTAATAGTTGGTTTTCCGGGAGAATCTCATCAATTGTTTGAAGAAACCTATCAATACCTGCATGACCTTGATATTTCATATTTGCACGTGTTCACTTATTCAGAAAGAGAAAACACTCATGCAGTGAAATTAGATCCTCTTGTCCCCATCCATACCCGGCATGAAAGAAATAAAAAACTGCGGAACCTGAGCTTTATGAAACTCCAGTATTTCACAGCTCAACATACAGGCCAAACAAG
>CAZCKF010000570.1:0-2144 GCA_964499155.1 uncultured Chitinophagaceae bacterium | reverse complement strand
AATTAAATAAAAATTAGATTAGTCTTTCTCAGGCATTTTATAAAATATTTCAAATGTTGTGTGAGACAAATAATTGAAACTGTTCTCCTTAATTTAAATAATTGCAATCTTTCAATTTTACTGGTTTTGAAGAATTGAAATATTTTAAAAATCTTGAAATAGTTTAAAAATGACTATTTGGGTAGTGCAGTATTTAATAAAATATTTCCATTTTACTGTTGTGTCGTGCCAAACGTTATTTTACAAGCTGAAATATTTCAATAATTATAAGTTCCCTGTTCAGTTAAAAAGTATCGAAAGCATAAAGCTGGTTAAAGACGATCAATTTATTTCACTCTCATTCGAAACCTCACGACTGGGTTATTTAATGAGAAAAATCCCAGCAATGGGTCTCATTATATTTTATTCAGTAAAGGAGGATAAATGTTTTTTTTGAAATGCCGATAAGATATACAATCGCTTGATGGAAGATCGAGAGTCGGATGAATGGAAAAAACAAGATAGTGTAAACATACATGCTCCTTATGCTAACGTGTTAAGCCGATCTGTTGCTGAGGACCTTCACTGAACCTTTACCAATCGATTTGAACAGGCATTAATTATGCAAAATTCACACGGTGACAAGTATGGGCTTCGGACTGTAAACTTGACCGGTGAATTTCGCTGTAATTTTTATAATCCGAGCACATTGGCAAGTTCTTGCCTGAAAAATTTTCTTATCAATAACCATGATATAGACGTGCTTTTCCAAATGGTTAGCCGGCTTCCAAATAAGTCTTGACCAGCAAAACGTTGAGCCAAGTATGGGAAACTTTCCCCTGACTTTCTGGCGGTTTGCGGCCGATTGTTTCACGTACTACGAAAAAAATGAACGGTAAATCCGTGCCCGGCGGACCAAAAAAGTGAACTATGATTTTCTGTTTTTAGATGAACAAAAAGAATTCGCTCAATGTTTATTGATTCTTCGTCCACAAGTTTCCGTTCACCGTAAACTGAACATCCGGATCTACCCTTAAAAGACCACCCAATTCCACGGTGACATCATTTACCTCCGCGTTTGATGATACGGTGACCACATGATCGTTCTGGATGATTACATTGACCGCCATGATATCAGGAGCAGTTGTGGCAGCCAGCCAGTTTTCACCAGTGGTCGAATATTCCCAAATGTCCGGATCGCTCCAGTCACCGGTACGTTTGGAACGATAAATCATGGGCAACCCGATCTGGCTGTTGATCAGATACACGGTATAATCTTCCACTTGACCACTACCGGAACTTCCACAAGGAGTTCCGTTAGGATCACTGCTCGTAATATGGGATCGCACGCGAAGACGTGTAGGTCCGCTCAACACATTGGATGGAATTGCTATATTGAAGTTATATGGATCATGCCCGCCGTCTAACGTAGAGGCATATACGTTTTCCAGAGTGTCAGTAAAATCTCCGTCTCTGTTGAAATCTATATAGACCAATACCTGCTCCTGAGGATAGCCACCTGAGGATAATCGTACCGTCATTGCGGACTGGTTACCGATATTAAGGTCGGTGGAGATGTTAGTAAAATCCTCGTAGCTCACTGGTTGAACACTGTTGTTATTGATGGTTCCGATCTTTACATTGAAAATCTTTGCATCATTGAAATCAGTACCCAATCCGCCTGCAGCGCAATAGTTGACACAACTGTTTTTTACAGGAACAATTTTCGCAGCATCGCCCGTGCAGCCATTCGCTGATTTACCAACAACATAATAAGAAGCAGTTCGGATAGGACTCACCGTGATCTGATCTGTGGTTTGTGTTCCCTGCATGAAGCCGAAGTAGGCGCCACTGTTTCTTTCTAAATAGTTGCGTGAAGAATCAGGCAATACTTTTTTGTATACAAACACTTCTGTGAACTCGCCGTCGGATAATTCTGCACCGTTCAACCCGCCATTCAATTCGAGACCGTTCGGTCCCTGCAGGCCATTGCTGTTTGAGAATAACAGCGAAGAATTTTCATAAACTGAAGAAATAGTGCCGCTTCCGGTTCCTGTGTATGTATATGCTTTGCTGTCTGCAGGATCTCCAACGGTGGAAACATATCCTCCAAAATAAGCCTGGCCTTTGTTCCTCATTGTAAGCAATGCACATTTTGTATGAAG
>CAZCKF010000569.1:0-2149 GCA_964499155.1 uncultured Chitinophagaceae bacterium | reverse complement strand
AATCCGGTACTCCGAAGTACTGTTGAATCTTGCTGAGGCACTTGCGCGAGCCAATGGTCTTGATGCACGTGCAACATTATTGTTGAACGCAGTTAGAAAGAGATCAGATCCGGCAACAACACTGGTTCCATTGACACAGACTGAATTGATCAACATGATTTTACGCGAAAGAAGAATTGAATTGCTTGGAGAAGGATTCCGTTCACGTGATCTAGTACGTTTGTTGCTTCCTCTTCCTGCAAAAGGTTCGATTCCATCTATCGCACCAACTGATGCTCAATATATCTGGCCAATTCCTCTATCAGAGATCCTAGTGAATAAGGCGATCGTTCAGAATACGGGTTATTAGAAATTAAAAATCTCATTGAATAAAAGCTGCCTTCCGGCAGCTTTTATCGTTTATAAAGTGTCACAAAAAAGGCATATCTAAAAATCAATTGAACTTTCTGAGGTGGCTGGATGTTTTTGATATGACTCTTTAGTAAATTAGAATACTTTATCACACTAATACATATTGCACATGAGAAAACTAGTACTCCTGGTGTTGGGATTGACGTTGCTATTCAGTCAGGTCCTGGCACAAACCCAAACAGTTTCAGGAAGAGTCACCGATGATAAAGGGAACCCCATCCCGAATGCATCAGTGCTCGCAAAAGGTACCACAACAGGTACTACCACAAATCAAGATGGAAATTTCAGTCTCACTGTTCCAGCCGGAACAAGAACGTTAGAAATTACTTCTGTAGGCTTTGACAAACTTGAGGTTGCGATCAACGCAGGTACAACTGTCATCAACCCACGAATGGTTTCCAATGAAACCATCGAACGAGAGGTTGTTGTTGTTGGTTATGCAACGCAACGGAAACGTGAAGTAACTGCAGCCATTTCAAAAGTAATGGGAGACGAAATTGCAAATCTTCCCATTCAGAGTCTCGACAGAGCGATCCAAGGTCGTGCTGCAGGTGTTGCAGTAATTGCAAACAATGGTATCCCCGGTGGTCCTGCAAACGTGAGAATTCGCGGAGTGGGATCGATCAGTGCTGGTAATGATCCATTGTACATTGTCGATGGCGTACAAATGAATTCTAACACAGTTTCTATCAGTACGCAAACAAATCCACTTGCATTTTTGAATGCAAATGACATTGAATCAATCGAGATCCTTAAAGATGCAGCAGCATCAGCGATCTACGGTGCTAAGGCAGGAAACGGTGTTGTGATCATCACAACTAAAAAAGGAAAAATTGGAAGGACCAACATCACTGCAAATGTTTATTACGGTGTGACTTCTCCTTTGAAAACTTTTGACGTATTAAACACGCAGGAATATTTCCAGGCGCGACTTGAAGCTTTAATGAACGGTCTTGGCATTGGTGCCAATACACCATCAGCAAGCCTTGGTGGGCAAACTCCACGGCAACGTGTGCTGGCTGAAATGAACCAGCCAACGGGGTTGACAGACGCGGAAATTTCTGCTTTACCAACTTACGACTGGCAGGAAGAAGCTTTTCGCAATGGAACTGTTAAAAATTATGAACTGTCGTTCTCTGGCGGTAATGATAAAACACAGTTTTATTTATCAGGTGGTTACAATATGGTAGATGCAATTGTAAAACCTGCAGATTATAAAAAGGGGAACATATTTACAAAACTGAATCATAAGTTGAATTCGAAGGTTTCAATTGAAACAGGAATTAGTTTAAGTACAATCAGGCAAGAAGCTCCATTTACTACAGATGGCTCTTTTCTTGGAAGCCCTGCCTTTTCTTCAAGTCTGATTTTACCAAGCAACCCAATTTATAATTCAGATGGTTCTTTCTTCGGTTTGTCGGGTTCCGGGCAGTTGTTCGGTGGAATATTAAACAATAATGTAATTGCTGTCGGAGAATTGCAGGATGCATATCAGCGCACCAATCAGATGGTTGGAAATGTTTCAGCGAATTGGCAGATAATAAACAATCTGAGCCTTAGGGTTATGGCAGGATTAGATTATCGTCATGTTCACAGTGACCGCTATGGCGATCCAAGGTTAAACGATTATTTCGTTCGCCGGGGATTATCACAGGTTGCGTCAAGCTGGAACACCAACTTTATTACAAACCAGGTGTTGACATATATGACAACATTCGGTGATGCTCACAATATCAAC
>CAZCKF010000568.1:0-2154 GCA_964499155.1 uncultured Chitinophagaceae bacterium | reverse complement strand
TCACTTCACTGATAAAAAGTGAAAACAGGCAGACTAGAAATACAACTAAAAATTTACTGCCCGCAAATTGAGAAAGCCATGTTCCAAGATCCTGGATCAATCCTGCTTTTTCGAGTCCGCTTGCCAAAGCAATTCCGCCACCAAACAACAATAATATTCCCCAGGCTAAATTTTTTGTATCGCTCCAGTCAAGCAGTGCAGGTGAATCAGATTGACCACTTGGACAAATAAAAAGGGATACACCACCAATTAAAGCAATGATTGAATCATCGAGTTTAAATGCAGATTGAGCTGCATTGATAATGTCCTTGGTGATCCACAACAAAGCAGTCAGAATGAAAATGGCAAGCACACGTTTTTCACCGCGACTGAACGGTCCCATTTTAGTCAGCTCATCATTTACATGGTTGGCTGTTTCAATATTTGGTTGAATATTATTTCGAAACATAACCCGCGTAACAACAAAATATAAACAGCCTAACAGGATGATTGCAATCGGTGTGCAGATCTTCATCCAGTCGACAAAATCAACCGTGTAATTGTATTTGTCTGAAATGTATCCGACGAATGCAACGTTCGGTGGTGTGCCAATAATGGTTGATATACCGGCAAGATTCGATGCATAGGCGATCACCAGCATCAGCGCAATGGAAAAATTATTGAGATTACCTCCTCCTGAATAATTTTCTCTTATTACATGTATGACTGAGAGCGCGATCGGGAACATCATCATCGTTGTGGCAGTATTGCTCAGCCACATGCTTATCAATCCTGTTGCGATGATGAAGCCAAGAATAATCCGGTTACCACTCGTTCCGGTTCTTTTAATAATATTCAACGCAATGCGTTTATGCAAATTCCATTTTTCAATAGCGAGTGCAAGCATGAATCCACCCATGAATAAAAAGATCACTTTGTCTGCATATCGACTGGCTGTATTCTCGAGTGTCTCAATTTTTAACAGGGGAAATAAGATGAGTGGCAACAGTGCAACCGCAGGCATTGGGATGGCTTCCGTCACCCACCATATGATCATCAAAGAACCGACACCAAGAACCTTTGCTGCGAAAGGCTCCATATCAAATGGATTCACCAACCAGAAAACAAGAGCTGCTGCAACACCGGCCAGCAGTGAGAGGTAACGATAGTATTTCGAAGCAGTCAATGAAGTGGATTTGTCAACAAAATAATACAAATCATTATCGCCACGGCCTTCCGCTTACATAAGGATTGTTTTTTACATAAAACCTGTATGGCCATTTCGCATGTGCACCAGCGTAATCAACACCAATACGCGGAGATGTATTGATCTGAGATGATTCAAACTCAAAACCATCATCTGCGATAAACAATTCATCACTTCGTAAAGACATACCTGTATTTGATGTGCGTATTCCCAGTGCGACCGACACATTACCCGGACCTTTCGTAAGCGTATTGTTCAGTTTTTCTTTACCGGTTCGTTCAAGCATAATGGGAATTCCGGAAATCGGTTCAACTGCCCGTATCAAAACCGCATGCGGCTGATCCTTTACACTCGTAACCACATTAAATAGATGATGAATGCCATAACACAAATAAACATAGGCCACACCTCCTGGTGCATACATAATTTCCGTTCGATTTGTTCTCCTTCCTCCTGTTGCATGCGATGCATTATCTATTTGTCCAGCGTATGCTTCGCATTCAACAATTCGCCCACTTGTTTCATCATTGTTGAATCTTGTAACAATGACCTTGCCCATCAATTCGCGAGCAATGGCTAAAACATCCGGACGGCGGTAGAAGGTGAGGGGAAGTTTGCGAAGGGAGGATTTCATTTTTTGTTTCTGGTTTCTGGTTTCTTGTTTCTCGTTGTTCCGCGTAACTATGAATTTATCGCATTGATTCACGTTTGCAGGTTCTTGAAGCCTGACGCTTGAAGCCTGATGCCTGAAGCCTGAAGCCTCTTCCACTTGTGTTATATTTGATTTTCAAATTTAAGTTTTGCTGAAAGAAATCGTAATAGCTATCCAATCCTATTCAGAAGCGCACAAGTTTATTAAGGAACACAAATTGTGGAAGTGGATTGTGGTACCGGGTCTGATCTATGCGATCCTGTTTGCGGTAAGTATGTATTTTTTCGGCAGGTCAGCAACATCAGTTATTGAATAC
>CAZCKF010000567.1:0-2156 GCA_964499155.1 uncultured Chitinophagaceae bacterium | reverse complement strand
CACATGTAATATGATCACTTTATGCGCATCTTTTGTTGTAAAATCCTTTGCGGACATAACATACAAGACAGATAAAAGAAAGAATGCCGGCGGCATATATACTTCAACATTGGTACTGTAAAACCACACACCATAAGAAAAGGCCGGAAGACAAACGGCAACAAATGACGTGGATTGCGGAATTTTAAAACGGTTAACCAGGAACAAATAAAAAACAGTTAGTAATCCAGCGCCCCATGCAGCATTCAGGGCTTCAATTATGTAATGCGTTTCCAAAGATGGAAAAATAGATTGTATTCCCTGGTATATGTAATATGTGAATACATGGTACAGTAAATGATGCGGCTGCAACAAATTAGTTCCAGCAACAAAATCATTCAGGTAGTCAATGGAATCATGCGATGCGGAAAAATTATACGTAAGGGTGAGGAGATAGATAATGAAAAACGAAAGGAATACCCCCAACGAAGGTGACATCCAATTCCTGTAAGACTGCTGCTGATTTTTCAAAAATACTTTTTGAGTTTCCACATTGGAATTTCTACGAATCTGTGAATGAGGTAAACAATTGGAGCGGAAATGAGCAGCGCAATCAACACCACAACAAAATGACCTGCAATGGGATGCCCGGTAAGGGAAATCATCTGGGGCTTCAGGTTGTGTTCAACTAGCGAGAATATAATATTATGGAACAGGTAAATGCCGTACGACATTACACCGATCATAATAATGATCTTGTTGGTAAAAAGCCTTCTTAAAAACCTTGGAAGATTTCTTGATAAGGTTAACACAATCATACCTGCAAAAAACAAATCAACAAGCGTATAAGTAAACCGGTAATTCACCGGGTTGTCCATATGAAAGCCTCGTGCATACACAAACGAACAAATTGACAGGATGCCGAATATGACGATAAAGTAAGGTGCAACCCTTTCGAGGATGCTTTTGTTTTCGCGAACTAAAATGGCAATCATTGCACCGAGTACAATGGGCTCCATTCTTCCTAAAGTGGCGACGTAAGGAAACGGAATTACAAATCCCATGTTCATTCCAATATTCCTGAATACATAGCTGCCGAAAAATAAAAGGATGGAAAATCCAAGTAATTGTCTCCTTGAAAAAATCCAGACGATCAATGGCCAGGTAATGTAAAATTGTTCTTCAATCGCGAGTGACCAGAAGTGATCGAGTGTTTGTGTCGGCGACCTTCCGTCGATTGACATCAGCCAGTTTGCACCATACAACCAGTACCATGCTTGTTTGTCGTCGTAATAACTAGAACCCACCCAGGAATTGGGCACCAGGAAAAAGAACATGAGCAAACTGAGATAATACAGCGGAAATACGCGCACGATCCTTCGCGCCATGAAATTCTTGTAATAGCCAGGCTTCGGTTTGGAATCAAGCAGAATTCCTGTGATCAGGAATCCACTCATTACAAAAAACATTTCCATGAAAACCCAGGCACCGATAAGGTATTGCGTAGCCGAGTGTGCGAGTACAACGAAAATAATTCCCACACCGCGCCATCCATCAAATTCACGGATGTAGTGTCCCGGTGCATAATCTATCGTAAGTGGTTTCAATGCAGGCAGCCTGTATTTATTGTCGAAGGACAAATACTGGGTTATTGCTCCGTATTTTTTATCTCCGTTCACTTTCTTTTTTAGTTTGTTCCCGCTAAAATTTCATCAAGCCTGAACCCGATCATTTGTTCAAGCTCGATCAATGCAACTCGCACATCTCTTTCCTTTGTCCTTTGCTTTGACAATTCAGCATTGTAATCTTTGTATGCCTCATTCAGGTCATCGATCTTTCCACCTGCAGCATAATCCTTTTGCGCTTTCAGCCAGCGGGTATATTGTTCCTGCGTAATATCCATCTGCAGTTCAAGCAATTCTTTTTTCTCCAAATAATCTTCATACTTTATCAGCACATCCATCCTGATCTTTTTAATTTTTTCATTCCTGTCGCTCTCATTGATCGCAACAATCTCACGAGCGATCTTAACATCACTCGATTGTTTGGCAAATACACCAAGCGGAAGATTTACGCCCACATTATATTTTGGAAAAAAGTTCGCAGCAGGTGAACTGTTAATTACGAATTCATTGATGTTGGCTGACAAACTCACCGCATCGAGCCAACCTGCCTTT
>CAZCKF010000566.1:0-2177 GCA_964499155.1 uncultured Chitinophagaceae bacterium | reverse complement strand
GGAAGGTATTTGCCTGCTGGTTGTATCTCCGCCAAATAAATCGCCAAATGAACTTATGCTTCCTCCAATAAGCAGTGCAGTGTTTTTACCTGATACCTGCACTTCACTGCGAAAAGTTTTTTCCATGTTTCCTGTTGTTGCCTTTAGAAAACTTTTACCCGAGAACTTTTTTTCATTCGTTAACGAAGGATTTCTGGTGAGTATATTGATCACACCGCCTAAAGCATCAGAACCATATTGGACCGAACCGGTTCCTTTTGCAACCTCTATTCGGTTAACAATAAATGGATCGATGGTATTCAGGTATTGATTGGGTCCATATCTGAAAATGGAATTATTGAGACGAATGCCATCAATTAAGATCAAAGATTGATTGCCCGTAAGTCCCCTTAAAAAAACCGAGCCACCTCCATGATTTGTTTTTTGTACGAATGCCCCGGTCACGTGCATCAAAGCCTCCGGAACTGTTCTGTCATTGAATTGTTGAATCAATTTCCAGTCATGCACATTAACTGAATAGGGAATCTTTACTGATCTAACAGAATTTCTTTGTGAAGTGAATACAACTTCTTCCATCATTGTAGAAGTCGAATCCGATTGGGCATTGCAAAAAATTGACAGCAATAAAAAAGCAATGGTCAGTCTAATCATTTTTTCTTCTGGTTTATTATTTTGGTTTTTATTCCTTGCTTTCTCTCTTTTTCTTTCTCTTTCTCTTTCTCATTTTCCTCCTCCTCTTCCTCCTTCGATATCATCACAAATGCACTCCTTGTTGGTGCCGGCATTACCGATTCCTCACCACGCACCGCCTTCCATATTACTTCATTAAATGCAATATCAGGTGCCATATCCTCTTTTGAAAAATCAAACTGTTCGCTCAACAAGGCACTTGCAGTCATTCTTGTATTTTTCTCATCAAGATCAACATCAGGTCGGGTTGAAGTAAAACTTGTGTAATCAGGTACTGATGTAAAACTTCGCCACATCGGTGTTGCTGCAGCATCATATTGGCTCATCGGAGGGAGACCAAGTATCAATTCTATTGTTCGCAGCATCGATGAAGTGGAATACATTGTATGATCCACAAAATTTCTTTTTACAAATGGTCCTGCAACAAATGCAATTGTGCGGTGTGCATCCACATGATCAGGTCCGTTTTGTGCATCGTCTTCGATGATGAATACAACGCTTTCTTTCCAAATCGGGCTTTTCGAAAGATGTTCAACAAATAGTCCGCAGGCCCAATCATTGTCTGCAACGTGAGCAAAAGGAGTCGGTCTTCCCACGCGCAATCCTTCTGTATGGTCGTTGATGAATCGAACTGTATTAAATCTTGGGACAGCATTCAATGCAACAAGAGAATCGAAATCTCTTTTCCATTGTGAAAACCGGGTCGTATCCTTCACACTTTCATCCCAACCCGTATAGTAAGGACAAAAATGTCCTTCAAGTGCCGGAATTGTAGCTCTGCCTCTTTCAGCAAACTCACCATATGTGCGATAGCTAACGCCTGCACGTTTACAATAATCCCATATAAATCCTTTCTTGGGATTTGCAATGGCGCGCTTTCCTTCACCATCATAACTTCCTCCTCTCCCGCCATAGGAAGTCGGCCACGTTTTTTCCAGGTAATCATTTGCATGTGCAGCAGTGCTCCAGTTGTGCCCATCAGCACTTACTTCTGCATCCACATAAAAATTATCCAGCAATACAAACTCTCTTGCAATCTTATGCTGGTTGGGTGTATATTTTTCACCGAAAAGCAATAAGCTGGTATCACCATTTCCTCCAGGCATATCTGATAAAACCTGGTCGTAGGTTCGGTTTTCTTTAATAATGTAAAACACGTATTTTATCGGAGAAGGATCACCAACCTTCATCGGTATCGGATTTCCTTTTTCTCCTTTTGCCTGCAGTTCTCCAGCCTTTGTGTAGGGTGTATTGTCATACACCATTTTTGAAAAAACAGCTAATTGTTTATCCGAGGGTTCTGTAATGATCGACATTGTTCCTTTCATCAATCCTCCGATGTATTGATTGGGATTGTTGAATGTGGTATCACCTGCATGGTGACCGACAGGATTTCGAACATGGGCAGGATTAGGGCCTCTTGGATTTGCAAAAGAGGTAAAACCTTTTCCGTTTGTTACAATAATTTTCTTTCCAATTACCTTAAC
>CAZCKF010000565.1:0-2182 GCA_964499155.1 uncultured Chitinophagaceae bacterium | reverse complement strand
CGCATAATTAACATGTACTCCCAGGCGCTTGCATTGTTCGCCCACTGCCTGTCCCATCCGGTAAACAATATTATCATCACGCAATGCCCCGAGCGTTAACTGGTATGGAAAATCTATTACACTATCAAGTCTCATCCCCAGTCCCCACTCTGCATCGATGGTGACCATTAAAGGAGTTTTCGCCAGGGACTGATAACGATTGGTGAGGATCGCCTGCCTGCCAGGTCCGCCCTGGAAAAAGCAAAGAGCACCCACATTGTATTTTGAAATGAGATTACTTACCTGTTCAACATGATCAGCACCGAGATTTGAATGCGCCCGGATAACCATCAACTGGGCAATCTTTTCGTCCTTGCTCAGGGATTTATATACACTATCAACCCAGGCCGCTTCCGACAAATTGCTCCTGTATTGACCGACCGCAACCTGACTTATTATAAAAATTGAAAAGATGAATGATAACTTCTTCATACCGCCGTACTTGTCCTCACAAGTTACCATAATTGTGCCTTCGACTTAGTTAAGGGGACCTCAACGGAATCTTAAAAAACCGCGGATTAAATGCGGAACTGAAACCACAGTGGGTGTACGATATGATGTACGATATACGATGTACGATGTGCCCTACCGGAGCGAGAGGCTTATAGACTTCGATAAATGCTGTTATGAAGGACTTGAATCTTCCCCACTTAATACTTGACTTACTTTTTGAATTAACTTATTACTTTCCTGTTTCCTTGTATTCTTGGACCTTAAAGCGCCAGCTTTTTAGTTTTCATTTATTATAATCCTGATATCATGCGGGGCTGCTTCATCCCCTCCAAAATACGGATACAGTTTATACCCGGTAGCAGTTGAAGTTGTGCTGGCCCTTAACATTTTTATGCTGACATTATTCACTGTAAAAACATACTCGGAACCTTTCACTTCGATGCTGCAGTTTACTGGAACTCCGATAGGTATTGTTGTGATCTGTTCTTCGGTAAGTTTTTCCTGGTTGTATACATAACCAAATAACCTGAGCGCATTATCGCTCCAGCGCCATCCGATACGCGCACTGAATTTATGGTGATCAGCATCATTGTCTGAAAATCCGTAGAGCTTATTTATATCAAGCTGGTTGTACGGATCAACTGTTGTATAAATACAACTGCTGTCAAATTTTACAGTGAAATTTAAAGTGGAATAATTCACGCTGCGAAGCACATTCTGCTCGCAATGATGTTTGCCTTTGAGAATTATAAATTCTGATTCGGAAAGATTATGCTTGCCTTTTGGTGTGAGGTCTATTTTAGTACAGGAAAATGCAAGTATGCACACGACGATCGTGGCCATGTTACGCACGGTTTTCATAGGGATAGGGTTCAGTCAACAAAATAAAAATCAGTCCTGTAGATTCATAATCTGCAGGAATAAAAATTATTGTATTAAGAAAAATCTCTTATTGTTAAACGGGGCCACGTTTAAAACCGGGTAAACATTTTTTCCAGTTGATCTTTTTTGAATTCGAGATATGTTGGATTTCCTGCAGGTGATGTGTTTGGAACATTGCAGGAAATAAGGTCAGACAATAAACCCTTCATTTCTTTTTCTGTTAAGATCGTTCCAGATTTTACAGATTGCTGAGCTACTACGCTGCGAATTAATTTCTCACGCAGTGATAAACTGATTGAACTGTAATGCTTGAATTGTTCGAGCATGCTGTCAATAATATCTTTTTCATCGCCGGCATCGATATCAGCAGGAGTTCCCTGCACAACAAATGTATTGCTGCCGAATGGCTCAATTAAGTATCCCATCTTATTTAAATCAGGAAGCAATTCTTCAAGCAATGCGGCATCGGCCGGAGATAACTGAATGGTTGCAGGAAATATACTTCTCTGCACGGCAATATTCTTTCCATTCATTGCCTGTTGCAGTCTTTCATAAACAACACGCTCATGCATGTATTGCTGGTGGAAAACAAGAAAAGAATCTGATGCAGGAACTAAAATGTAATTATTTAATAATTGTACAGGACGTAGCTCATTAAGATCGATCTGTATTTGAGGTTTGACTAAAAAAGATTGATCTTCTAAACCAGGCCTCGTCATATTATCTTCATCATGCCATGTCTTAAAGCCCGTTTGTGAAGGCTCGATTACATGTGCCTGGTGTTTTTGAGTAAATGTTTTAAAAAGCG
>CAZCKF010000564.1:0-2188 GCA_964499155.1 uncultured Chitinophagaceae bacterium | reverse complement strand
AAGATCTGAATGTTTTGCTTTCATGTTTTGGAAATGCGACCATCACCGCCGCTGATCTTGAAAAATCTGAAAACGGAATTCAATCAAATCTGATAAGAAAATCTGATTTCATGACGCATCCGGTGTTTAATACTCACCGTACCGAGTCACAACTGATGCGTTATATTAAAAAACTGGAGTCAAAAGACATTGCATTAAATTTCAGTATGATCTCATTGGGTTCATGTACCATGAAATTGAATGCTGCCAGTGAAATGATGCCATTAAGCTGGCCTGAATTTAATCAGTTACATCCGTTTGTTCCAAAAGATCAGGCGAAAGGATATTTGGAAATGATTGATCAGCTTGAAAAAGATCTTGCAGAGATCACGGGTTTTGATGCGATTTCGTTGCAACCAAATTCAGGTGCTCAGGGAGAGTTTGCCGGTTTATTAGTTATCAAGGCATATCATGAAAGCAAGGGTGACACACATAGAAATATTTGTTTGATCCCATCATCAGCACATGGAACAAATCCTGCAAGTGCAGTAATGGCAGGTTTAAATGTTGTAGTAGTAAAATGTGATGAGCTGGGGAACATCGACCTTAATGATTTAAGAGAAAAAGCGGAAAAACATAAAAATGAACTGGCCGCATTAATGGTAACTTACCCGTCAACACATGGCGTATATGAAGAAACAATTATTGAAGTAACAGAAATTGTTCATGCGAATGGTGGACAAGTATATATGGATGGCGCTAACATGAATGCGCAAGTAGGATTAACCAGTCCGGCAAGAATTGGGGCTGATGTTTGTCACTTGAATTTACATAAAACGTTTGCTATTCCACATGGTGGGGGTGGCCCCGGAATGGGACCAATCGGTGTAAGAAAACATCTTGCCCCATTTTTACCTCAGCATGTGATCGTAAAAACAGGAGGAGAAAAAGGAATTCCTGCTGTTTCTGCAGCACCATGGGGAAGTTCATTGATCCTGTTAATTTCTTACGGATATATTAAAATGTTAGGGGCCGAGGGATTAACCCAAAGTACCAAAACGGCCATTTTAAATGCCAACTACATGAAGGAAAGAATTTCGAAACATTATCCAATCCTTTATAGTGGTAAAAACGGAAGAGTAGCTCACGAATTTATTGTGGATTGCCGTAACTTTAAGAAGACTTCCGGTGTAGAAGTAATTGATATTGCAAAACGATTGATGGATTATGGTTTTCATGCCCCTACAGTATCTTTCCCGGTGGCGGGTACTTTAATGATCGAGCCAACTGAAAGTGAATCGAATGATGAGCTGGATAGATTTTGTGATGCATTGATTAGCAGACGAAATGAGATCAGCGAAATTGAAAACGGAAAATTCGATCAGGAAATGAACGTGATGAAAAATGCACCGCATACTTCAGCTATCGTCACCTCCGATGAATGGAACTATCCATATAACAGGAAAAAAGCTGCATATCCTGCAAAATTCGTTGAAGAAAATAAATTCTGGCCACCGGTATCAAGAATTGATGATGCATATGGTGACAGAAATTTAATTTGCTCATGTGTTCCTATTGAGGCATACGAAAATGCCGAAGCATAAGTTATTGTAATAATGAGAAATCGATTATTGATACTGGGACTTTTTATTTGCGCCGGACTTACCTCTTGTTGCAAGTGTATGAATTGTGAAGGTTCAGCTCAATGGACAGGAACAGGTTCGGATGTAATCTGTCAGGATGCGTATGAAGCAGACCCTTCAAATTCACCGGTATCCTGGAGTCAGTTTTCTGATTACATGTTGCAAAACGGATGTACCTGCATCGAATAGAACTATTTTTTCTTCTTCTTATTCAACACCTTCATCTGGATTAAATCCACTGTGAATGAGAATGCCATTGAGAAATAAATATATCCTTTGGGTATTTTCAGATCAAGACCTTCCGCAATCAAAGAAACACCGATCAGCATTAAAAAACAAAGTGCAAGGATCTTAAAGGATGGATGTTTCAAAATAAAATTACTGATTGGTTTAGAGGCCGCCAACATGATCAATACAGTAATGATTACCGCTGTGTACATTACCCATAATTCATTGGCCATTCCAACCGCGGTAATAATTGAGTCAATTGAAAATACCAGATCGAGCAATAAAACTTCCACCAATAACCTCCCGAACCTGGCCACTTTTTTCTTAGGTGCATCAGG
>CAZCKF010000563.1:854-2189 GCA_964499155.1 uncultured Chitinophagaceae bacterium | reverse complement strand
AGGGTATGATTATCGCGGCGGCCAGTTGCTTAATTCACAATCTTCAAGATTCATCACGCTCAACACAACGGTAACTTACCAGCGTGGTAATACAACTTACATTGTTCCTATTCAGAAAAAAGTCAATGTTGGTGGTAAGG
The DNA here is from genome assembly GCA_964499155.1 of uncultured Chitinophagaceae bacterium. GTDB lineage: Bacteria > Bacteroidota > Bacteroidia > Chitinophagales > Chitinophagaceae > CAZCKF01. The sequence goes on along the minus strand of CAZCKF010000563.1, from coordinate 2,049 downwards.
TGAAGTTTGGTGTTGGTATCCAGCAGCTAAACAAATAATCTATTTTCCTGCTTTTTTGATCTCTTCGTATGTCATAATGCGGAAACCTGATTTTGGCAATTCAAATTTTGATGCGGGTACCGGACTGAAGCTTATTCTTGAAACTGTATAAGTAACTTTCAAAGACCCAATAGTGCTTTCATACTGAAGGGCAAGGCCTGGAAGTGAATAATTTGAATACTGGAAATCATTGTGCTCGGGAATCAATTCAGTTGTATAGTAAACCACAAATTCAGATCCATCGCTCAATTTCCCTTTGGTTTTACGTGCTTTATAACCTGCAATTGTTTTGTATTCATCCTGGTCAGTGAAAACTACATTATCGTATTTCCTGTTGGCTTCCTTCCAATTGGCTGCCGTCATTTTGATGATATATTTCTGATCACCGTATTCCTTAAGAACAGCCACATCTCCCGTTTTACTATCAATGATCGTACTTTGAGTGCCCAAAGAACTTACCATTTCAAGGCGGCTCTTGTTACCCTTCACATAAACCACGCTTGTGGCACCATCAAACATATCAGCAATGCCTGGTTTGGCATCACCAGTTTGAATGGTAATGTCATATGCGATCGTTCCTTCAGTAAACTTCTTTTGAGCAAAAAGAAGTACCGGAGCGAAAACAAGCAGTAAACAGAAGTATAAGTTTCTCATTTTAAACATTCTAACTACTAAGACGCACCAAATTACCCAATAAGTTGCGTTCTCAAAAGAACGGTATGCCAATAAAGTTACATTGGGTTTATATTTAACATAATTCCTTTAACAGAAGGAGAGCTAATGTACGATATACGATTACGTTGTACGATGTGGTCTCGAACTTGGTTTCTATATCTTTTCTCAAAAATTAGCCTGTTATCGTTTCGTTTTTTGCTGCATTTCCTTCATCTTTTTCTGCTGCTCCTGCATCTGTTCAAGTCGTTCCGCCCATTTACTCTTTGTCTTTGGTTTCTTTCGATTTTCCTGGATCCTGGCCAGGATCTTATCGTGATCAATGATGTAATTCTGAATAATGAATTGCAATGCAAGTGTGATCAGGTTGGATACAGTGTAATACCACGTCAATGAAGAAGGCAGTCTGTTGAAGATGAACAAAAGGAAAAATGGAAAGATATAGGGCATCCATTTCAACACCGGATTGTTTTGATCTGGTGTA
>CAZCKF010000563.1:0-810 GCA_964499155.1 uncultured Chitinophagaceae bacterium | reverse complement strand
GCTCATGCTGTATATCGAAATCAGGAAGCTCGTTATCACTGCAGTAATAGTGAACAAACTCACATGACTTCCATAAAACGGAATATTAAAACCAAAATTCAAAACAGAATCATAGGCAGAAAGATCATCAGCCCAGAGAAAACTTTCTCCGCGAAGTTCAACTGCCGAACTAAAAAATGCATAGAGCGCAAAGAAGATCGGGATCTGCAAGAGTGCAGGAATACAACCACCTAGTGGATTCACTCCTGCTTCACGGAACAATTTCATTTGCTCCATGCTGATTTGTTGCTGATCTGTTCCGTATTTCTTTTTCAGCAATTCGATCTCAGGCCTCAGTGCTTTCATTTTCGCACCACTCAAATAACTCGTATAGGTCAATGGAGAAATAAGAAGACGAATAAAAATGGTAAGCAAAAGAATTACAATTCCATAAGATGAAACAAAGCCACTGATCAAATCAAAAACGGGCAACACGATCCACCTGTTGATATATTTTACAAATGCGAAAATGCCTGTGCCAAGATTGACAAGGTTTTCCATTTCATTCTTATAACTCTTCAACAATTTGTAATCATTCGGTCCGTAGTACAATGAAAATGGAACAGTTACAGATTGTCCCTGGATATTGTGCTTCATGTAAGCAGTGGCCTGCACCACAGTTTTTTCAACATCAGGTGGTACAGTCCATTCCATGTTGCCTGATGCAAATCCGTTTTTGGCAACAAGAGCTGTATTGAAAAACTGTTGTTTTACAGCAACCCATTCCACTTTATCATCCAGCTCTTTGCTGCTCCGCATGCCGACAGTATG
>CAZCKF010000562.1:0-2192 GCA_964499155.1 uncultured Chitinophagaceae bacterium | reverse complement strand
CCATTGCATCATAAGTTACAGCACTTATCAATATTATTATTCCAAAGAATAAATAGAACAACAACAAGCAGATATTTGCATATTTGATCAATGGGATTTCTTCAGCACATCTTGCTTTTCGAATAATTGGAAAATATACTCGAATTGGATAAAATGCAAGAACACGAAGTGATTTGAAATCCAAATTATTAATTCTGTCAATCTTTATTAAAAAATAAATTCTTAGACCTATCAAAAAAAAACAAATTAAAGCCAGCAGAAACATTATACCCATTACGAATATTTGCTGAAAAGAAACACTCGAATTTATCGAGACTTTTACTTTTCACTACTCACCACTCACCACTCACTATTCAAATTTAAACAAAACTCAAATTTCATCAATCACCGCCGCCACACTCTCCTCCTTCATATTCGCATTCAGCATGGACACTGCGCGCACAACATCACCTGCAAAAACTTGAAATGCGTTGCGCGAAACCGGGTCATCGCCTAACATGGCCGGAACACCGATGTCTCCACCTTCTCTGATACTTTGCACCAGTGGGATTTCTCCGAGAAAGGGAATGTCATATTCTTCTGCAAGTCGCTTGCCGCCTTCCTTTCCGAATATGTAATGCTTTTCTGTACTGCCAGGTGGTATGAAATAACTCATGTTTTCAACAATACCAATCACGGGTACATTCATTTGTGCCTGGCCGAACATTGCTATTCCTTTTTTGGCATCTGCTAACGCAACATCCTGTGGCGTTGTTACAACAACGACTCCAGTGACAGGAACCAGTTGCATCAATGTGAGATGAATATCACCTGTACCCGGTGGCATATCAATAATGAGGTAATCAAGATCTCCCCAGTAAACATCTGTAACAAATTGCCTGACCGCACTGCTCACCATCGGGCCGCGCCAAACCACTGCGCTTTTTTCTTCAACAAGCAAACCAATGCTGATCAGTTTCAAACCAAATCTTTCAAGTGGAGCGATCATTCCCTTACCATTTATTTCTACCATCATTGGTCTCTCTCCACGAACACCAAACATAATGGGAACGCTTGGTCCATAAATATCTGCATCCATTAATCCAACCCTTGCACCGCCTTCTGAAATGGCGAGTGCAAGATTTGCAGCAACTGTGCTTTTACCCACCCCACCTTTTCCCGAAACAACTGCAATGATATTCCTTACACCAGGTAAAACAGATTTGTTATCTACACGTTTACTTGTTGTATTCGAAGTAAAATTCACTGTAACATTTGCTTCCTTACTAATCAGAAACTTGATCGCATTTTCACACGCCTTGCCGATCATGTCCTTCAATGGACAGGCCGGTGTCGTAAGGACGACAGTGAATGAAACATTATTTTCATTGATTTCAATATCACGAATCATATTGAGCGTGACAAGATCTTTTCCGAGGTCCGGTTCCTGTACATTGCTCAGTGCTTTCAGCACATCTTCTTTTGTCATGCTACAATCATTTGTTAAAATAAGTGGCCGCCGCAAAGTTAACCATCATTGCCTGTAATTTGACAGTTGTTTATGTGCTTCCCGGCTTAATTTTGATGTGTAATGAAGAAAGTTTTACTTCTTTTTTCCCTTTTTATTATTTCATTTTCTGCCCGCGCCCAGTTTGAAGCTGTTCGGGATTCAGTTGTGCAATTGTATGGTATCGTGATGACAGCAGACAGTCTTGTTGGCATACCTGCAGTAAGTATCACAGTGAAAGGTCAAAACCGGGGAACCATTACAAATTACCAGGGTGTTTTTTCAATTGTTGTCCTGAAAGGTGATGAAGTGGAATTCAGCCACGTGAGTTACAAAACAAAATTTGTTACTGTTCCGAGAAATATTCCCGGCAACCAATACAGTGTTGTACAATTGATGATCGCAGATACAGTTTACTTACCAGCAACCATCATTCGACCTCGTCCATCAAGCGAACAATTCTCGAGAGATTTTGTAAAAACAAAAGTACCTGACGACGATATTGAAATTGCAAGACAAAACAACAGTGCAGCAAAACGACGTGTGCTCATGCAATCCACTCCAGCCGATGGCCGTGAAGCCAGCAGCATGCAATTCAGGAATATTGCCACCAAGGCATCTTATGCGGGACAAGTTCCTCCAAATAATTTATTAAGTCCGGCAGCTTGGTCAGAGTTTATCCAGGCATGGAAGCGAGGGGATTTCA
>CAZCKF010000561.1:1076-2193 GCA_964499155.1 uncultured Chitinophagaceae bacterium | reverse complement strand
CTTCGCTAAGGCAAATACCGCTGCCAAAAAATTCGTAAAAGAATTCCGCAATTTTTCCATTGAAAAAGCAATTGGTGAAACAATCACCGTTGACATCTTCAAAGAAGGTGAACAGGTTGACGTTGTTGGTACATCAAAAGGAAAAGGATTCCAGGGTGTTGTAAAACGTCATGGATTCTCTGGAGTTGGTGGTGGTACACACGGTCAGCACGACAGGCAGCGCGCACCAGGTTCTATCGGTGGTTCTTCTTATCCAAGCCGTGTATTCAAAGGAATGCGCATGGCTGGAAGAACAGGTGGTGATCGCGTGAAATTGAAAGGCCTGAAGGTTGTGAAAATTTTCCCTGATAAAAATTACATATTAATAAGTGGTTCGGTTCCCGGCCATAATGGTTCAATCGTTTTAATCCAGAAGTAATATGCAAATCGACATTTTTGATATAAAAGGAAAGAAAACCGGCAGAACGATTGAACTGCCTGAGGAGATCTTTGGTATTGAACCAAACAATCACGTGATCTACCTCGCAGTAAAACGATATCTCGCTGCACAGCGCCAGGGTACACACAAAGTGAAAACCCGTGCTGAAGTTCAGGGAGCAAGCCGCAAACTCCATCGCCAGAAAGGAACAGGTGGAAGCCGTAAAGGAAATATCCGTAATCCTCTCTACAAAGGTGGTGGTACTGTGTTTGGACCAAAGCCGCACAGGTACGATTTCAAACTCAATCGCAAAGTAAAAGACCTGGCAAAAATGTCAGCGCTTTCTTACAAAGCAAAAGAGAATGCAATCGTGATCGTTGAAGACATCAATCTCGATGTTCCAAAAACAAAAACATTTACATCATTTTTTGATAAGGTAAAGATTGGCGGAAAGAAAACGCTGTTTGTTTTACCTGAGTATAACGACAATGTGTACCTGAGTCTCCGTAACATGGAAAAGATCAATGGAACGTTGCTCAGTGACGTAAGCACTTACGATATTGTAAATGCAGATGTACTTGTATTAACAGAAGGCGCTGCGAAAATTTTTGCAGAGCAGTAGCAGGAAGAAGCAGAAGCATAATTAATTGACAATTGAAATTTAATTCTCCATTCTCCATTCTCAATTCTCCATTTTCA
>CAZCKF010000561.1:0-1066 GCA_964499155.1 uncultured Chitinophagaceae bacterium | reverse complement strand
GTCGCTATGCTTTTAAGGTTGCGAAGCAGGCAAACAAACTGGAGATCAAAAGAGCTGTAGAACAATTTTACGGTGTAAATGTTGTTGACGTGAACACTGCCGTTTCTCCAGGTAAAAACAAAACCCGCTTTACAAAAGCAGGTTACGTACAGGGTCGCAAACCAGCTTTCAAAAAAGCATTTGTAACTGTTGCTGAAGGTGAGAACATCGACCTGTATGGATCGATCTAATTTAAAAAACGAATGGTCGGCAAGACCGCAAACATTGCAAAAGAGAATATAACATGGCACTGAAAAAATACAAGCCGATTACAGCAGGAACGCGTTGGAGAATTGGAAATGCGTATGCTGAGCTTACAACGGATCAACCGGAAAAGACCCTGCTTGAAAATAAAAAGAGCACGGGTGGAAGAAATTCTTCCGGACATCTTACTATGCGTTACAGCGGTGGTGGTCATAAGCAGAAATACCGCATCGTGGATTTCAAGCGTGACAAGAAAAATATTGAAGCAACGGTTGCATCGATTGAGTATGATCCAAATCGTACTTCTTTCATCGCATTGCTGAACTATGTTGATGGTGAAAAGAGATACATCATTGCTCCGCAGGGATTGCAGGTGGGAACGAAGGTGATCAGTGGAGATAATGTTGCACCCGAAGTTGGAAATGCACTGATGATGCGTCATATGCCACTTGGTACCAATGTTCACAATATTGAAATGCAACCTGGTCAGGGTGGAAAGCTTGCGCGCAGCGCAGGATCTTCAGCACAGCTTACAAACAAGGAAGACAAATATGCTGTTCTGAAAATGCCTTCTGGTGAGCTGAGAAAAGTTTTGATCAATTGTTATGCAACAGTTGGTGTGGTAAGCAACAGCGATCACGCATTGCAGAGTATGGGTAAGGCAGGACGCAACAGGTGGAAAGGAATTAAACCAAGAAACCGTGGTGTTGCGATGAATCCGGTGGATCACCCGATGGGTGGTGGTGAAGGAAAAGCGTCTGGTGGACAGCCTCGTTCAAGGAACGGGCAGTACTCAAGAGGTTTGAAAACACGCAAGCCGCAC
>CAZCKF010000560.1:395-2202 GCA_964499155.1 uncultured Chitinophagaceae bacterium | reverse complement strand
AAACAATATTGCCCTTTTCCTTTGTGCTTGTGTAAACGCAACTATTTGGATAAAACAAATTACTCGCGCATCCTGCCCGATTTTTTCAGAAATCGAACAAACAGGTATAACGCAAAAAGAGTAAGAATGATGACAATGATCAGTGTATTGCGCTTGTTATCGTCACCGATGAGCTCATCATCATATTTCAGCAATAGGATCAGTGTAATACCTGACAACCATACGAACTGGGTATTGTATTCTTTTAGTATCCAACGCTTCCATTGAAAGTGCATTCCTTTAAATGTTTTTGACAAGCCTTTGGGATTTATCAGCCACCTGTTAACCCGATTGCAATACTGCCTGAATGCATCTCCAAATTTGTTTCGTAAAAAATTTTCTTCTGCAAGCACAATGGCCTGGTAGATGAAAAGGAAAAGCGGTATAAATAAAAGAAGATACAGAAGAGAATTGGCTAGAATGCCAACACCAAGTAACATAAGAATATTGCCCACATACAATGGATTTCGGCAGTGATTGAAAATGCCCTGCGTTACAAGTTCTTCTGCATAAACACGCCCTGCCTTGCCTCCCCTGATGATGTATGCAAGGCCTATGGTGGCGCCGCGGATCAATTGGCCGGTAATGGTAATGATCAGACCTATAATGATCGGCCATTTGTAAAAATCTTTGCCAAATCTTTCCTCTGAAAAAATGGGAGCTGATGGAATGAACAGTGCGAGGTAGAGAAGAATGAATACCAGGTTACGGTATTTGAAAAAGAAATTTCCAATACGGATCATGGATTATTTTTTTTCTGCAATCAGCCCGGTAAAATTGTACCATTTGAAAAAGATTTCAGTATGACCAAATCCGGCTTCCTTCAACATGATGATATTTTCTGAAAGTTTGTATGGGATGAGGACATTTTCAAGTGCTTCGCGCTTTTGAGCAATTTCCATTTCACTGTAGTTGTGTCTGCGCTTCATGTTATAATAATATTTAATAAAATCCCGGTTGTATGAACTTTCTTCAGCCAGGATTTTTTCAACGAGTATCAAAACGCCACCTGGTACACGGCCATCGATTATTTTTTTCATCAGTTTTTCGCGGTGTATCGGGCGAACGAATTGCAGTGTGAGACAAAGAACTACCACAGATGCATTGGATATTTCAAGGTCATTTCCAAGATCAGCCACACGCAAAGAGATTTGCCTGGTTATACCGGATTGTTCGAGCTTAACCCTGCACTTCTCCAGCATTTCCTTTGAATCATCTATACCAACAAAAGCAATGTCTTCTTCCACTTGTTCATTCATGTAAATGAGTGTATTGCCAGTGGAACAACCAAGATCATAGACTAATGTGCCCGGCATTGCATGGTCAGCGGCAATTTCCCCCATCATACGCTGGATCTCGTCGTAAAATGGAACTGATCTGTTCACCATATCATCAAACACACCGGCAACCTTTTCAGTGAATTTAAAATCAGAAGCCTTGCTGATCTCTTTCTTGAACACTTCGTCCTTTGGCGTTTTAACTGACATGTGCAATTTATTGGAGAGGTAAACTTATGAAGAAAAGACTGTTCACTACCTGAAAGTAAAAATATTAGAATGTTCGCTTCGGTCACGCTATTCACCACCTGGTGAAACATCACTTAGGTTGTTACAACAAAAAACTGTTACAAAAATGCAAAGCTGACGCTCAACGCTTTATTACTCTCGCAGCCCTCGAAGCTCGAAACTCGGAGCTCAAAGCTGGTTAAACACCTTCTTATGAGAAATCTCTTAAAAAAAAGAGCCCCGGTTTCCCGAGGCTCTTCAAC
>CAZCKF010000560.1:0-385 GCA_964499155.1 uncultured Chitinophagaceae bacterium | reverse complement strand
AAGAAATTACATGGAGGCAAGTTGTACTTTCTGTTGCAACTCTAAAACATTTTCCCTGAATACGCCGTCAGTATCCATCAGGTCTTTTACCGTCTGGCAACTGTGGATCACGGTGGTATGATCGCGGCCGCCAAAATGTTCACCAATTGTCTTGAGAGAATTTTTGGTAAATGCTTTTGCGAGATACATGGTTATCTGGCGCGCCTGTACGATTTCCCGTTTGCGCGTTTTCTGCAATAATTTATCATATGGCACATCAAAATATTCACATACCATTCGCTGGATCGTTTCAATCGTTATTTCCTTGCTTGACGATTTCACAAAATTCCTCAACACTTTTTTAGCGAGATCAAGATCGATTTCGCGACGGTTGAGCGAAGATTGT
>CAZCKF010000559.1:0-2223 GCA_964499155.1 uncultured Chitinophagaceae bacterium | reverse complement strand
GTACACAACACTCGCTATTCCGTTCACAGTCATGAAAGCCATATTTACACGGCTAAGATCATCGTGGCTCACGATCGAATGCTGGTAAAGCAGTGCGTTCATGAAAATCAATGCCCCCAGAAAATAGATCCAGGTAAATTCTCCATAATAGCCTGCAATGAAAACAAGTGCGCCACAAATGATGTGCAACATCCGCGAAATGCGCAGGGCGGTTTTGGGTCCAACTGCTGCGGGAATTGAATAAAGATTCATTGAGCGGTCGAATTCAATATCCTGCAATGCATAAATGATATCGAACCCGCTGACCCAGAATAAAACAATGAGTGAAAAAATAATGGGAAGTGTATCAAACTTTCCCGTGACTGCGATATAGGCCCCAATGGGAGCAAGCGCGAGACCCAGACCGAGTATTAAATGACAAAGCGGGGTAAAACGTTTTGTAAAACTGTATCCCAAAATCACAAACAAAGCGATGGGTGATAATGCAAAGCACAACAGGTTTATCATGTATGCTGATGCAATAAAAAGTAAGGAAGAAACAATCGTAAATATCAACGCATTGTTTGCTGAAATAATTCCCGCCGGAATTTCACGAATGGCTGTTCTAGGATTTTTTAAATCAAATGCCCTGTCGAGATAACGGTTGAAAGCCATGGCAGCACTTCGTGCAAACACCATGCAAAGAATAACAAAAATAAATGTGGGGAGATACGCAGACCAATCGATATCTCCACGCAGTTTATGAGCACCACGGTAAAAAACAAATATCTCCTGGTAAAATTCATCTTCAGGTGGTGAAAACACACCAAGAAAAAAACCAATCAAAGCGAATGGAAGTGCAAAAATGGTGTGACTGAATTTTATGAGTGAGAAATAACTGCGTACAGTCGCCATGCAGTAAAGATAGGAGGAATGAAATAGAATGACTTATAACCAAAACCACACGCTGGAATAAATTCCAGGTTTCAGATTTCTAATTTCTTACTTGTCCTATTCAGTGGATATTGGATATTGGACATTTCCCTTGTTCATTGAACATTCAAACCCGCGGTAACAGGCTTTCTAAGAATTGCATCATCAATAATTTCAAGAATTCGCGATCGTTCCTCTCCATGGAGTGGTAATCTTGGGGCGCGTACGTTTTCGGTTCCAATGCCGGTTCGTGATTGTGCGAGTTTAATGTATTGCACAAGTTTGGGATGAATGTCAAGTTCGAGCAGTGGCATAAACCAACGATAAAGCAATGTTGCATCCTCAATTTCGCCGGCTTTTATCAATTTGTACAGCCTGACAGTTTCTTCGGGAAATGCATCTACCAGACCAGCCACCCAACCGTCTGCTCCTAATAATAATTCCTCCATGGCAAGTGTATCCACTCCACATAAAATTTTGAACCTGTCTTCAAAACGATTTCGCATCCTGGTTACATTGGTTACATCCCTGGTTGATTCTTTAACAGCCTGGATGTTCTCCATTTCTGCAAGTTCTTCGAACATGTCGATAGTAATTTCAGTTTTATAATCCACAGGATTGTTGTACAACATAATTGGCAGCTCTGTCTTACTTGCGATGGAATTGAAAAACACCACGCATTCACGATGATCAGGTTTATACCGCATTGGTGGCAATAACATTAATCCCGCAGCACCCCAGTTTTCAGCGAGTTTTGCCTGATGTATGGCAGCAGCAGTGGATCCTTCTGCAATATTCAGAATAACAGGAATTGCTCCTGCTGTTTTTTCAATTGCAAATTTCACAAGCTGCTCCTTTTCCCTTTGTGTAAGCACGCTTGCTTCGCCAAGCGTACCACCCAGTATTATTCCATTTACGCCAGCATCCAGTTGAGCATGGAGATTTTTTTCAAAAACATCCAGGTCAAGTTCATCTTCATTGGTAAAAGGTGTGGTTAATGCAGGAAATATTCCTTCCCATTTAAAAGTCATAAAAAATTATATGGTGTTGAAATTAAGGGAGATTTTATTATACCATCCATACAATTCAGGTATCGAGGTTTAAAAAACATCGTAAATTGATTATCACAACTAAAACCATATGAAGTGTATACTGTTTTTCATTTCATTGATTGCACTCTCCTGCTCTGCTCAAAACAAAACGGCTTCCAAGCAAACAGTTTTTCAGTCAGTAACTGTAATCCCCATGGATTCAGAAAAAGAGAGAATGATTGAAATTGCAGTGGTCGTTGTAGAGAATGGAAAAATTGTT
>CAZCKF010000558.1:0-2224 GCA_964499155.1 uncultured Chitinophagaceae bacterium | reverse complement strand
CAAAGGCACCATCAGGAGGGGTGTCCAGGATATTGTACCTTTTTAATGCTTCAATTCTCTTTGCTTCGTTCGCAGGCAATTCCAGGTTCAGCATATGTGTGTTTTTAAAATTGTGAAATTGGTAAAATGGCAACGAAAGAGGCGCCCTCCAGTTCTTTCCCTTCTGCATAAATGAAGCCCCTGTGGTTATCTATTATTTTTTTACAGATGGCGAGCCCTATTCCATAACCTCCATAGACGCTGTTATCATTTAAACGCTGGAAGATGGTGAAAATCTGATCAGCATATTCCTGATTAAATCCGATTCCATTGTCAGATACTTCAATTTTGAAGTATTCTTCTCCATGATTTAAATCCGGGAATTGGGGATGGGTGATGGAATTAACTCTTTCACCATTCACGTTGATCAGGGGGATAACATTCTTCCGGCTGAATTTGAGTGCGTTTCCAATAAGATTGTAGAAAAGCTGGTTCATTTGAAGCGGTATTGCTTCGATGACCTCCAGGCGGTCAATCTTGATTTGGGCTTTCTTTTGCTCAATTAAAAGCTCGAAGTCAGAAATAATGGCAGACAATATGGTATTCAGGTCTACCTTCTCGAATAAAGCAGCAGCATTGGAAATCCTGGAATAATCCAATAACGTTCGGATCAGATCATTCATTCTTTTTGCTGAGTTCGTAATCTTATGCAAGTACTGGCTGGCAATTGGAGTGTGGGTAAATTGATTGGCTACGATATCACTAAAAATCTGGATTTTCCGCAAAGGTTCCTGGAGATCATGCGACGTTACGTACGCAAATTGCTCCAGCTCAGCGTTGGACTTCGAAAGTTTGATATTAGCCTCATGGAATTCTCTGGTTTTTTCTGACACTTGCCTCGCCAGTTCTTCAGAAAATCTCTTTTGATCGGTAATGTCCTGTACAACGCCTTTTATCCGGTACGGGGCATTATTATTATCAAACAGCACATTTCCCCTGACCCGTACCCAGTGCACAGAATTATCTTTCCACAATACTCTTGCCTCATAGCTGAGCTTGCCTGTTTGCAATGCCTCCTTATGGGCTTTTTCACGGATCGCGACATCTTCAGGTTGATTTGTGGCGAAATACTGTTTACTCGATATGGTTTTTTCAAAAGCAATGATTCTATTAATCAGTTCGGACGTGAGGATATTATCATTTGCCAGATCGATTTCATAGGCACCCAGATCAGCTAATTCAATGCCCAGTCTGGCATCCTGCTCTGCATCTTCAATCCGCTGCCGGGAGAGAACCTTATCTGTAACATCATAAGCAAGTACCATGATGCGCTTGGTATCCCTTCTAGGCTCATATACGAAGTCAACATATACAGTTTCCTGTTGCCCATTGCGGATCAGTTGTACCGGATATTCCACTCCTCTAAACGCTTTTCCGGTTTGAAGGACACGGGTTAGAATTTCATCAAATCCCTGGTCTTTTGCTTCTGGCAACACATCCCAAAGCTTGCGATTAATGAAATGATCCCTTTGTTTGCCTGCAAGTTCGAGGTAGGCGTCATTGGCGATCTCCACAATAAAATCCGGCCCCTTTAAAATGCAGATGCCAATGGGTGCCTGCAGAACCAGGGTCCTATAGTCTTGTTCAGCTTCGGCTGCTTTTTTCCTGGCATTTACCTGCTCGGTGACATCGGTAGCCATTACCAATACACCGGTAATAGTGTTATCGGGTTCTCTGTAAGGATGATAAACGAAATTAAAATAGTGCAGTATTTTAATACCGTTTTTTAAAAAGTACACCGGTGTTTCGTACCCATGATGTGTATAGCCATTCCGGTACACATTTACAAGAAGATCGTAAAATCCCTGTTCCTTCATCTCAGGAAGCAAATCCAGAAATGGCTTACCAAGGGCATCTTCTTCGATATTCCACAATCTCAGTAACGGTTCATTCGCGGCTTCAAGAACAAGCCTTTCACCCTTCAGGATGAGAATGGGATCTGGTGCCTGGCTTAGCACATTTTTAAATTGTTGCTGCGTTTCCCGAACACGCTTTTTTGCGATCACCTGTTCAGTTACATCCGTTGCAAACCCGAGAACACCACAGATAGTATCATTTTTGTCACGGTATGGCTTATACAGCAAATTAAGATAGAGAAGTTCTGGCTTGCCGTCAATGTTTAGGGTTATAGGAGACTCAAAAGAAGAATAGGGTTGCCCTGTATGCAGAACCGAGTCCAAAATGG
>CAZCKF010000557.1:0-2239 GCA_964499155.1 uncultured Chitinophagaceae bacterium | reverse complement strand
AGGATCCGCATCAAGTGTACCAGAAAAAACGCTGGCAATGATTATATTTCCATTAATAATTTTAAATGACAACGGACTGAGTTCGGAATTTGAGCTTACCAGTTGCTTTACAAATCCAAAATTGCCATCACTACTATAACGTCCAAAAAAATGATCTGCATTAGGTGCTGTAAGATTAAACGTTAGAAGTCCTGGATCAAAATCAACTGTACCTGCAAACCAGCCGGCAAAAAACACGGCTCCTGTAGGATCAATGTTCAATTCAGTAAAATAACCTCCATTTACTGTTCTAACCCAAACAAGTTGTCCGCTCAAATTATACTTTGCTATATAACTGTAGACAAGAAGTCCCGCATCAATCTGGTGCACGCCGGCACCTGGATCAAAATCTATACTTCCAGTGAAGTCAGATGATACATAAACATTTCCGTTATCATCCAGTGCCACCTCACCTATTGACTGAGTTTGAGTATTGCCAAAATTTATAGCCCAGATTTTATTTCCTACAGAATCAAACAATGCAGCAATGCAATCTTCGTTAGCCCCATTTGAACTAAGCGTTTGTCCTTCAATCTCGATTGAACCGGATAGCCCTCCGCCAACCGCATACCTGCCATTGCGATATTCTGAATCATATATGTATGCAATACCATTATTATCGACATTAAAATCAGTTTCTGTAAAATTTCCAGCAGGTGCATATAAATTTTTTTGAAGAACTCCCAGGACATCCCAATTATTTCCATTAAACATTCTCATAGCTTTAATGCCAATATCATACACCAACAACCCCGCTTCCGGGTTCTGTATCGCTTGTATTTCTGGCCATGTCATCCTTGGTGGAAGAAATCCTTTGTTGTTGCTTTTTATATCCAGCATCGCACTCGGCGCGGGAGGCGCGCCGGTATTATTAATGGATACCTGAGAAAAACTATTAAATGGAATAACGAATGTCAAAACCAGAATATACTTTTTCATAAATGAGTTACCGAATTTATTCTACAACAATATTTTTTTCTTATTCTTCATACCTGATTATCACAAACTGGCTTGAATAATTTTTCACTCCATTGAAATCGATCCAGGGATTTGAACTCATTTGATTAGGAGCTAAAAAAATTAATTTACCGTTTGGACTGATAGTAATTGAAGCTTCATCTTCACTATTGAAACCTCCCGCCGTTACTGCATATTGGAAGATCCCAGCATCATTATATTTTACCAGGAATAAGTCATAGCCATTTATGGCTGAGTAGTTGGCGATTATAGACCCCGGATCGAAATCAACTATTCCCATAAAACCACCTGTTACATAAATATTGCCTGACGCATCTGCAGTTAAACCACCCATTACCTCCGAGGTAGACCCTGTGGATTTAATATTATAACCGGCATATGCACCCCCAGCAGTGTACTTTGCAACAAACCAATCCGGACCAGCCGATACAATATTTACAATCCCGGCATTTGGATCAATATCAAGTGTTCCACTGAATGTCGACCCGAGGCAAATGTTATTAAGCCCATCAATAACAAGTCGTAAATCGCCTTCACTGGTTGTGGTGCCAATTCTTCTTCCCCACAATAAATTTCCAGCCGCATCATAGCTGCTGAAAAAAATATCATTGCCACCAGCGGTTGTGACTGTGGTAACAGCACCTGATGGATCTAAATCAACATTGCCATCAAATGAACCGGCAAGAATTACATTACCATTAAGCAACCGGATCAAACTGTTTGTTTCAGCACCTGATCCAACAATCTGTTTGGCCCAGACAAAATCTCCATTGACATCATATTTTGAAAAGTATAAATCCGAAGAAGTTGTTGTTAAATTGAACGTAGCAGGCCCGGGATCAAAATCTGTTGTATTCAGAAAAGCCCCTGTATGAAAAACTGCCCCGGTTGGATCGCAAAAAATATCTGTCGGATTAAAATTCACTACCCTCACCCACAATAGTTGACCAAGGTTATTATATTTTACAAAATAACGAGCGGAACCAGCGCCTGAACTCACCATAGTTACTCCGGGACCTGGTTCAAAATCAACTGTTCCGTTGAACGACCCAACGGCGACAACGTTTCCGTTCGCATCGATTGTAATGTTCGAAACATTATCACCAACAACACCACCGAATGTGTACGCCCAAATGCAGTTAGCATTCGAGTCAAACATTGCGATCACTGCATCGAAATTTGGTGTATTCAACATGATGTTGCCCAAAGTCAGGTTTCCACT
>CAZCKF010000556.1:0-2242 GCA_964499155.1 uncultured Chitinophagaceae bacterium | reverse complement strand
TCTTTTTCCGGTGGTTCTAATGGTTCGCCATCCCATTCAGGATCTTCAAATCTTGCGCTGGCATTTACAAAATCATAGATCGTAAAGAAATTTTTATTGTCAAACAGCCTGGTACCACGACCAATGATCTGCTTAAACTCGACAATATTATTTACTGGGCGCATCAACACAATGTTGCGAATATTCCTTGCATCAACACCAGTAGCAAGTTTCTGGGATGTTGTGAGTATCATTGGAATTGTTTTTTCATTGTCCTGGAATTCCCGCAAGTATTGTTCACCTAATTCTCCGTCATTGGCAGTTACGCGAACACAATAGTTAGGTTCTTTGCTCTTTTTGTATTGATTGATAAGGTCCCTCACAGCGGCTGCATGTTCCTGTGTGGCGCAGAATACCAACGTCTTTTCTTTTTGATCTATCAGATCCATGAAAAGCCTGACTCTTTTTTGCTCCCGTTCTTTTATTTCTATAATACGATTGAAATCACTTTCCGTATATGTTTTGCCTTCTTCAATTTCACCTTCCACCACGTTATCATCGGCCTGGTAAGTATATTCATCCAATGTGGTGGTGATCTGTTTTACTTTAAATGGCGTGAGAAAACCATCATCGATTCCTTCTTTCAGCGAATAGATAAAGACAGGCTGACCAAAATATTTGTATGTATCCGCATTCTCTTTTCTTTTTGGAGTAGCCGTTAAACCGATCTGCACTGCCGGAGAAAAATATTCCATGATAGCCCGCCAGTTGCTTTCATCATTAGCGCCGCCACGATGGCACTCATCTATGAATATGAGGTCAAAATAATCTTTGGGATAAGCTCCAAAATAAGGAACAGGATTTCCTTCTTTATCTGTTCCACTCATGAAAGTTTGAAAAATGGTGAAAAATATACTGCCATTCGTAGGCACAGCACCTTTTTTTCTTATCTCTTTCGGACTGATCCTTACCAATGCATCTTCAGGAAATGCAGAGAATGCATTGTAGGCTTGGTCGGCCAAAATATTTCTGTCGGCAAGAAATAAAATCCTTGGCCTACGTTTTCCATCATAGTTCAGGTTCCAGCGGCTTTGAAATAATTTCCACGCAATTTGAAATGCAATAAATGTTTTTCCAGTGCCAGTTGCCAATGTGAGTAGTATCCTGTTTTTCTTTTCTGCTATTGCATCTAATGCTCTTTCTACGGCAATGTCCTGGTAAAAGCGGCCGCCCATGGTACCCCCTTTTGTTTCGTCAGGTACGGTATTTAATGTATCCTGCCATTGATTCGTTATAGGGAAAACTTTGTTGAATAATTGTTCCGGCGTATGAAAATTATCCACCAATCCTTCTTTGGCAGAATCCATATCAACATGATAAATGGCGCGACCATTAGCGCCATAGCAGTCATCAATCCTTAGTTTGGTTGCATAATCTTTTGCCTGCGCCGTACATTCTCCAATTTCACACTCATCGCTTTTGGCTTCAACCACGGCCAGCTTGTGTCCTTTGTATGACAATACGTAGTCTGCGATCAATGGCTTAGTCCTGCCACCTGTTCCCTTTAATTTGCCGATAGTGATATGATATTCCCGGTGCACTTTTACATCAGGATTCGCTTTGCCATCCCAGCCATTTTCCTTTAGTTTGGGATCTATCAGTTCAGCCCTGGTTTCGGCTTCATTCATGAAATGCTTTTTCGGGTATTAGTCCTCCACTAAACGCCTTTTGCAAAATAGATTTTTTCATTTCGTCTAATTCATCAATTTTCTTAAGATAGACGCTTTCAAGCTTTTTTGTTTCGACCCTCAATGCATCCAATTTGTTGGCGAGAGTTTTCTGTTCTGTTTTTGATTTTGGAAAACTAATTTTCAGGTTTTCCCATTTCGATTTATTTATTATAGGCAAGGTTGCTTGTGCTCCTTTGCCTTCCAAAAGCACTTTTTCCTGAAATTCTTTAGAAATCATTGCGAAGTAAATAAACTTTGCCTCTAAATCATTGTTTAAAGTCAATGAATTAATTTGTTGATTAAAGGAAACATCACGTTCAGCAAAACCAACTTTGCCAATAGTTGCGCCAATACAAACCATCAGGATTGAACCACCATTCACTCTTCTTCCTTTTTCCAAACCAATCCTACTTAAACCCTGATTATCGTATCTGATGTCTCCCAAGCCCATGAAATCGACATCTGCTGGTTTTATGAATGGAATAAAATCTCCGTAATTCTTCTTTTCGATAGTTTTTGGAGTAGTGCCAGTT
>CAZCKF010000555.1:274-2290 GCA_964499155.1 uncultured Chitinophagaceae bacterium | reverse complement strand
GCACAATACCATTAGATGCCTGAACTGTTGCAACAATTGTAGCGCTTCCATTCAGGGTTATTTTGCCATCCTTAACAGCGATCGAAACGTTGTTACCATTCACCATGCCAAGTGTTTGTCCATCCTGGAAAAAACTTGCATTCAGTGAAGAAGTAGTTACATGATATTGCAATACATTTTGCAAATCAGCTTTTTTATCATCCTTCATAAGGCCATCAACAACGCCCTCTGGTAGTTTTTCAAAAGCAGCATTTGTTGGAGCGAATACAGTGAAAGGTCCCGGGTTAGCAAGAACATCAGTTAACTCTGCCTGTTTCAACGCAGCAACGAGCGTAGTGTGATCTTTTGAACCCACAGCCACTTTCACAATATCTTTCATCGATTCTTCATCGTTAACATTGGCCTGCCCTGCCGAAGCGGGTGTTTCGGATGAAACAGCCTGTTGAGGCGTATCCTGGCAACTGAACATAGTTGCGAGGATGAACATGAATAAAATTGAATGCAACCTTTTCATATAATAAACATTTGGTGGTTTTTAAAAAGAGCAGCACGCTTTCACGTGCTGCTTCTATGTTATCTGGATGGGTTGGTTGAAGCTGTTGATTTTGTTGTATCAGATGGCTGCTTATTGGTACCCCATGTGAGCGGAGTATTGGAACCCGCCGGAGAAACCCTGACATATCCCTGCATTTCCTGGTGCAGTGCAGAACAGAAGTCGGTGCAATACATCGGGAATACACCTGTACGATCAGGTTTCCAAAGTAATGTTTGTGTTTCACCAGGCATGATGAGAATTTCAGCATTGTTTGCACCCTTGATGGCAAAACCGTGCGGAATATCCCAGTCCTGTTCCATATTGGTAACATGGAAGTAAACTTCATCACCAACGCGAACACCTTCAATGTTGTCTGGAGTAAAGTGCGAACGTATTGATGTCATATACACATGCACCTTGTTTCCTTCTCTTACCACTTTCGCATTGTTGTCACCTTTTGCAACGTATTTGTGGTTGTTCTCTTCGATCTTATAAATCTTTACACTGTTCTTCTGGATCAGAGATGCAGGTATTGCTTCAGCATAGTGAGGTTCACCAACAGTTGGAAAGTCAAGCAACAGTTTCATTTTATCACCTTCTATGGAATACAATTGCGCACTCTGTGCAAGCTCTGGTCCTGTTGGCAGGTACCTGTCTTTCGTGATCTTGTTGTAAGCAATAATGTATTTACCGTGTGGTTTCCTTGTTGGACCGCCAGGTACACTCAGGTGACCAATGGAATAATATGTAGGAACGCGATCCAAAACTTTCAGGTCCTTAACACTCCATTTCACAATTTCAGATGATACAAAGAAAGATGTGTAAGCATTTCCGTTGTTATCAAATTCAGTGTGCAATGGTCCAAGACCTGGCTTTTGTACTTCTCCGTGCAATACTGCATCATATTTCAGTACAGGAATGCCATCGTAGTTGCCTTCGAAATTTTTGTCAGCAATCGCCTGTTGAATTTTTGTAAAAGAAAACACGGGAATGATCGCTGCAAGTTTACCGCTGCCCACGATATATTCACCAGAAGGATCTGTATCACAACCGTGAGGTGATTTTGGACATGGGATCATGTAAACAAGGTCAGTGAGTTCCTTAGGATCAAGTACAAGTGCTTCTGTTTTGATCGTTGAAGTTGCAGTATGTGTTTTTTCATCAAGCACGTTGTGCGCATATTTTACAGGAACTTTTTTACCACGTCCTGCTCTTGCATATTCCTGCGCTTTTTTCCAGTTCACTGCAATGATGAAATCTTTGTCTTTTTGTGATGCATTAACCTCAAGAAGGGTATTTGCTTTTTCTGAGTTGTAACAACTGAAGAAAAACCAGTCTTTTGATTTACCCTTACCTGCACGTGCGAGGTCGAAGTTTACTCCTGGCATCATCAATTGAAAATCGAGCGACATGTGACCAGTTGCTTTGTCAACTGCAATGAAGCTGATGGTTCCTTTGAAATTTTCCTTGTAAGTGGAGAT
>CAZCKF010000555.1:0-264 GCA_964499155.1 uncultured Chitinophagaceae bacterium | reverse complement strand
TAAAACGCGTACCTGCAACAACATACTCAGTATTTTCTGTAATAAAAGGAGAGGAGTGGTTACCTGCGCTGTTTGGAATTTCAATGATCTCTTCAGTCCTGAATGTACTCAGGCTGACGCGACCAATTCGTGGAGTATTGTTTGCATTTCCAAAAGCCCATTTACCATCATGTTCTCCATTCGTTGTGGAGAGTGCGATGTGGTGAAGATCATCCCATGGAACGAATCCGTGTGATGTATTCAGCATTGGTTTTGATTCTTCGC
>CAZCKF010000554.1:0-2341 GCA_964499155.1 uncultured Chitinophagaceae bacterium | reverse complement strand
TTATTCTGAACCGGAAAGAGAGGAAACCCGGAGGATGAACTTCGAGATCATTGGAAAGATCGGCTCCCATTTCCAGATCTATAAAAATGTACGAAGTGACAACTGGATCAGCCTGTATGACAACGAAATGGTCCAGGTGGGTAAGGTTGAACAGGATTATATGCCTGATGACAGGCTGATCAATGTTGATTTCTTCCCTTACAGCGATCACAGCTATATGGTGTACCAATATCAAAAAAGGAATACGGTGTACTGCATGGCTGCAAAAATTGATGCCCAGGGCAAAAGGGTTTCTGACATCATTGAACTTGACACTTCACACATCGGTTTTTCTGCCAACAATAAAATTTATTCAGCGCTTACCAGCGAGGATAAAAGCAAGATCATTCTTTTCAAGATCAACAGCCGTAACAAAAGAAGTTATGTACTGACCACGCTTCTTTTTAATGATAAGCTTGAATTGCAAAAGAAGAACAGGATGTACATCCCGATGGAAGAGAGACATGATTATCTGGATGAATTTCATCTTGACAACGATGGAGATCTTGTTTTTACAAAATTCCTGCGCAACAGCAATGACAACATCAGCAAAGCATATTTTGTAGTAAAGCGGGCCATGGATGATTCACTCGCTTTTCGGGAATTGAACCTGGAACAAACCTACCTCGATGAGATACATGTGAAGGTCGACAACAACAACAAGCGCTGGTTCTTTACTTCGTTTTATAATGAACAGCGACGCGGCAACATCGACGGTTTTTATTTCTATATATGGGATAAAAATGCAGCTCAGGCTGTAATGGAGAAGAAACTAAATTTCAGTGACGAATTGCGGAAGGAAGCCAAAGGTGATGCCAATGCAAAAATGGCTTTCAATGATTATTTCATAAGGAACATAATTATCAAACGCGATGGCGGTTTCATTCTTGGCAGTGAAGCGTTTTATACTACTTCCAGATCAGGCGCATGGAATCGATGGGATTATTTGTATGGATCACCATTACAGCCAGTTGATTATTATTACTATTCATCGTACTACAATAGCTGGTGGTACAGGTCACGTTACAGCAACAGCAGAAATGTGCGATATCATGCAGACAATGTGATGATTCTTTCCTTTAACAAAGATGGAAATGTTGAGTGGAGCAGTGTGATCAGGAAAGAACAGTTTGATGATGAATCAGACAATCTCGTTTCGTATTATTTAATGAATACCGGATCTCAACTTCATTTTATTTTCAACCAGGAAGAAAAGCGTTCAAAACTTCTGAATGACTATGCGCTTTCTCCGGGCGGCCAGATCAATCGAAACCCCACTTTAAAAAATCTGGACAAAGGCTATGAGTTCATGCCCAAATTTGCCAGGCAGGTCAGTGCAAAACAAATGATTATCCCTTGCGTGTACAGGAATTATCTTTGCTTTGCCAAAATCGATTACAGCCAATAGCCTGAAAATTCGTGGTCGGAATATTTAAACAGAAAACACCCGCCAATATCCTCATCCTCCTGGTGTTCGGGATCCTTATCAAGCTCCCGATGTTCACCAATCCGCATGTGCCGGAGATCCAGCCAAAGGATGGAATATTGTTTCACTCGATACTGCGATTTTTAAACCCAGGATCCGGTAATGCCATCGTCTTCCCCATACTTGCATTTTTACTGATCTATTTACAGTCTTTGATATTAACGCGGTTGATGAATGATCACCGCATGACGAACAAGCCGACCTTTTTACCAGGAATGACTTACATGCTGGTAACATCCCTTTTTCCGGAATGGAATTATTTCTCAGCACCTCTGCTTGTAAATACGATCATTTTATTGTTGCTCTATTGGTTTTTCAAAGTATACAATGAACAACATGCGAAAGGAACGGTGTTTAATGCAGGTCTTGCCCTTGGTATTGCATCATTTCTATTCTTTCCCTCAATCGTGTTTTTATTGTGGACTATCTTTTCATTACTGGTTATGCGTCCGTTCAAGATCAATGAATGGATGCTCTGCCTACTGGGAGTAATGTCACCATATTATTTTTATGCCTTCTATTTGTTTTTCACCAATCAATGGGATGTAAATAAACTCTTGCCTTATTTAACCATTGATCTTCCTCGTGTGCAACAATCCATTTGGCTTGCATGCAGCGCCATATTATTATGCGTTCCATTTCTTACTGGTGGTTATCATGTTCAGAACAATCTTAGAAGAATGCTTATACAGGTAAGAAAGGGCTGGAGTCTTTTATTGCTCTATTTACTTGTAGCCGTATTTATTCCATTTATAAATACCAGCAACACATTTGAAAACTGGGTGATGTCCGCCATTCCATTTGCTGCCTGTCATG
>CAZCKF010000553.1:0-2344 GCA_964499155.1 uncultured Chitinophagaceae bacterium | reverse complement strand
TTCGATGATCCATCCATTGCACAGCTCATTGGAATCATAGCACTGAACTTCATCCTTTTTTCCGGAGGAATGGATACGAATATTGAAAGTATCAAACCGATTTTATGGAAAGGAATCGCTTTGTCGACGATTGGTGTATTGCTTACAGCTGTTTCGGTCGGCCTTTTCATGTACTATGTTTTTGATTTCACGTTGGTTGAAGGGTTATTATTGGGTGCAATCGTTTCTGCCACTGATGCTGCAGCCGTGTTTTCGATTTTACGAAACAAAGGCATTGGATTAAAAGGTAATATCCGTCCATTACTGGAACTTGAATCGGGCAGCAATGATCCGATGGCATACTTCCTTACCATTTCATTGACCGCTATGGTTGCCAGTGGTGAAACTGATTTTGTTTCAATGATCCCGCATTTCTTGAAAGAGTTTGTCATTGGTGCTGCACTTGGTTACCTCATGGGAAAAGCCAGTGTGTGGATCATCAACAACAGCAAACTTGAAACAGAAGGCTTGTACCCGGTACTTACGCTTGGACTGGCGATGTTCACTTATGCAGCTACGCATGCAGTGGGCGGTAATGGATTTCTTGCGATTTATTTAGCTGCCATCATCATCGGTAACAGCAATTTCATTCACAAGAGAAGCCTGATCAAATTTTACGATGGACAGGCCTGGCTGATGCAGATAGTACTGTTCCTTACGCTTGGATTACTTGTATTTCCTTCGCGCATCATGCCAATCATTGGCATGGGACTACTTATTTCTGCTTTTTTGATTTTTGTTGCACGACCGCTTTCTGTATTTGTCAGTCTTCATTTTTTCAAAACAAATATCCGCAGCAAAATATTTTTATCGTGGGTGGGATTACGCGGAAGTGTACCAATTGTTTTCGCAACGTATCCATTACTTGCAGGCATCGACAAAGCCAATTTGATTTTCAATCTCGTATTCTTTATTTCTGTCAGCTCGGTATTATTACAGGGCACCACACTTACGTATGTTGCAAAAATGCTTCACCTCGCTGTGTCACCACAGGCACGACGCAAAACTGTTTTAGAAATTCCAGACAATGCAAAGCGTGAAAAAGTGGAAGTTGAAATCGGCAAAGCAAATCCGATCGTTGGCAAACGAATCGTGGAATTAAATTTTCCTAAGTCTGCACAGATCATGACGATCAAGCGTGGGGAGGAGTATATTATACCGAATGGGTCCACACGGATTTTCAATCGTGACAGACTATTCATCCTTGCCGAAGATTCTAAAGCAATAGAAGAAGTGAATGAGGTACTACAATTAAATGCTTTCTAAAGGCATATATTTTCACGCAAAGATTTTTTTCTTTTTTACAATTGAAATTTCACATTCGGCCCGGAAATGGTTTTATGCGTAGCTCAAATCAAGCGCGCAAAGCTCGATTGCTTTGCAATCTCGGGGAAGAGTTTTTTAAGGTAGAATGATAATTCGGACTTTGTTGACCTTCGCTTTTCGAAGATAGAATTCATTGAGCTACATAGAATGGCCATTAATGTCGGAAATTTGGTGCGTAACCAATACTGAATGCATTACCATTTTCCATTTGTATTTTTGCGTCTTTGCTCACTTTGCGACTTTGCGTGAAACAAATTAATTTCAACCCATGTCAAGAAGAAACTTTTTAAAAACCACAGCTTTCGCAGCAGCAACAACAATGATGTCATTCGATACCGATAAAAAAAAGGACGTATTTGTCCATCACGTTTATTTCTGGCTAAAAAATCCTGGCAATAAAAAGGACAAGGAAAAACTGATCGATGGTTTGAAAAAACTTTCGAAGGTCAAGACCCTCAAATTTCACCACATCGGTGAACCGGCAGGAACATCACGAGAAGTAATTGATGGAACCTATTCTATTTCCTGGCTGACATTCTTTGATGATCGTGCAGGACAGGATGCTTACCAGGTCGATCCGATACATTTGAAGTTTGTGGAGGAGTGTTCACCCCTTTGGAGTAAGGTGGTGGTTTATGATACGGTGAGTGTTTGAAGGGGATTTGAAAATTTGAAAATTCTTTAGATCGAGCAGTCATTACTGGTAGACAGAAAACTACCTAACCAATGGTTACATAGAATAAAAACACACAGCCGAACCAATAGAAAGGAAATTTCCCATGAAGTTGGGTGATAAACTGCCCACTGCCCACTCACCACTCACCACTCACCACTCAGTACTCACCACTCACTACTCACTACTGCCTACTTCAACGCATCCTTCGCCTTCTTCCCAAGTGCATCAATAATCTGGCTGCTGTTATCTACAAGCACCTTTGTTACAAACTTATCACGCGTGCTTTCTTTCACCTTTACATTG
>CAZCKF010000552.1:904-2349 GCA_964499155.1 uncultured Chitinophagaceae bacterium | reverse complement strand
GAAGCATTACCCGAAACCAGGGATCTCGTATTTCACCTGATGGAGAGTCATAAAAACAAATATCCATACCTCTCAAAAGTTTATGATGCTTACCTGGAATTGCACAAAGAACTGATCCCGCATCTTGAACACGAGGAGAAGATTATTTTTCCATATATAAAGCAGGTTGCTAACGCATACGAATCGAAGGAAACCTATGCCGCGCTTCTTGTGAGAACGCTTCGCAAGCCCATTGAGCAATTAATGGTAAGTGAACATCACCAGGTAGCAACTTCATTGACTAAACTCCGTGACCTTACAGATAATTATGCTATCCCCCAGAATGCCTGTATCACGCATAAAGTCTGTCTTAAAAAGTTAAATGAACTGGACAACGACATAGTTCAACACGTTCATCTTGAAAATAATATCCTGTTTCCACGCGCAGTTGCCATGGAACAACACATGCTTCAAATGCGGTAGCTGTTTGTTTCGCATGATTCAATTAATTTCAGGTTGATTTCATACAATGCAAAACATCAGCAACCGGCAGGCATTTCTGCTGATCCTCTTCATTTACATTCTGACAATCGGTGCAGGATACCTGTTACCTGGATATCCCATCACAGTGGGTGGCTTAGTAGTTTGCATATTCCTCACTGTTTATTTCCCTGGTTGGCGTATCACCATGATCGTTGCAGGCGTCAGCGTAATAACATTGTTGGGCTTTTTGCTTTTGCATGAAGAAGAACTTCATTCTGCATACGCCATCGCTTACAACATTTTTAAATTTTTATTAATTGGGGTAACTGTGCTGATTGTTGGGCACATGAAGAATTTGTACAATACAATGGGTTTTGACAAAACACACATGACCTCATTGTTTGAAAATGCAACAGAAGGAATTGTTCTGACAAATGGAAAAGGTGAAATTATACTTGTAAATCCATCCGCTCTCAGAACTTTTGGGTATGAGGAATTTGAATTAATTGGAAAACCGATCGAGAAATTAATTCCCTCACGTTACAGGTCTCCTCATGTGCAGCTTCGGGAAGGGTTTTTACACAACCCATCCAACAGGGTAATGGGTCATGGGCGGGATCTGCACGGTGCCCATAAATCCGGTCATGATTTTCCAGTAGAGGTTAGCTTGAGCCATTACAAACAAAAAAATGAATCCTTTGTCATTGCATTTATTGTCGACATTACTCAGCGTAAGGAAATTGAAGGAAGTATCAGGAAACAACGGATGACATCAGGAAATTAAATACCGAACTGGAAGCAAAAGTCGAAGAAAGAACTGTTATCCTAAGGGAAGCGTTGATGAAACTTGAAAGTTCGCAGCAGGAACTCAGTGAGGCACTGGATAAGGAACGCGAGCTTAATGAAATAAAAAGCCGCTTCGTATCGATGGCTTCTCATGAATTCAGAACACCACTCAGCACGGTTTTGTCCTCCGCTTCGTT
>CAZCKF010000552.1:0-894 GCA_964499155.1 uncultured Chitinophagaceae bacterium | reverse complement strand
ATATCCTTGAAGACTTCCTCAGTCTTGGCAAACTGGATGAAGGGAAAGTTTTTGTTCAGTTCGGAGAATTTGACATTAAAGAAACCATTGGTGATACTTTGGAAGAACTGCATGCACTGGCCAAGCATGGCCAGCATTTTCATTTTGATCACGCTGGCCAGCAAATTGTTTATTCAGATAAAAAGTTGTTCAGAAACGTCCTGATCAACATCGTTTCCAATGCAATTAAATTTTCACCGGAAAATTCCGAGATCAGGATAGATTGCAATGTATCTGATAAAAATGCCTCAGTTGATGTGACCGACAAAGGAATAGGCATTTCAAAGGATGACCAGGAACACCTGTTCTCAAGTTTTTTTCGCGCAAAAAATGCTTTAAACATCGCAGGTACCGGTTTGGGACTACACATTGTTAAACGATACATTGCCCTATTAGGCGGAAACGTACATTTGAAAAGCGAGTTGAACGAAGGAACCACCATTTCTTTCACAATCCCAATTACAAAAAATGAAATCGATTCTGGTTATTGATGACAATAATGAAATCAGGGAAAATACCGCAGAAATCCTTGAGCTGGCGGGTTACAAAACTTTTACTGCATCAAATGGTAAAGAAGGCGTTGATGTTGCTTTGAAAGAAAAACCTTCTGTTATTGTTTGCGATATTATGATGCCCGTCCTGGATGGATATGGCGTGTTGCATATGTTGCGAAAAAACCCCCAAACACAATCGATCCCCTTTATTTTTCTCACTGCAAAAACTGAAAGATCGGATTTGAGAAAGGGTATGGAAATGGGAGCTGACGATTATATCACAAAACCATTCGACGATATTGAATTATTAAATGCCATTGAAACCCGGTTAAAAAAATCAGAAATACTGGACGCACAATAC
>CAZCKF010000551.1:0-2355 GCA_964499155.1 uncultured Chitinophagaceae bacterium | reverse complement strand
CGCGCATCTCTTGACATGCTGATACGTTTGTTAGCACGTCTATATCCTGCATTAACTATACGTACAAATGGAGAAAATGCCACATCCTTTTCTCATGAACTTGTGAAGATTGCAACGGCCATTAATCCAAAAATAGAAGTCTGTGATTCGTTAACTGCAACAGTGTGGATTGCTATTGGTAGCTCCCCGCCATTAACCGATAAAAAGACAACATTTTATATTGGTTCTGAAAATTGGAGTGCATATTACTCACAACATAAAGCACAGATTTGTGGAAATTCAAATAATCCATTAGGTGCTGGAGGGGCTGCATGTATTGCTGCAGCAAATATCTTTCGTCATTTGTTTTCCAATGAACTAGGAGGAGCGAAAACTGATGCTGATGTAAAGTTTTCATTCTTCAGCCAATCGATTAATGAAACTTCTGCGAATGAACCTGTGTTGCCTGGCGAGATGAATATAAGATTTTCACTTTTAGGCGCTGGGGGCATCGGGAACGCAGTGATGTGGGGTTTTTTACAGCTCCGTGGTTTACATGGAAGTATAGTTGTTATTGATGATCAGGATGTGGCACTTTCAAATCTTCAGCGTTATGTACTTATGACAGACGCCGATCTCAACAAATCCAAAGTTCACGTATTGGAAAATTTATTCCTTGAAAATTCTTCATTAAAAATTAACCCTCGACAGAACAGGTGGCAAAATATCATTGGAACGTTGGCTTCAGAAGACCTTCAACTTATCGGTACGGCACTTGATACTAGGTTAGAGCGGGCAGAAGTACAAGGAGTTTTACCTCGATCTATTTTAAACGCTTGGACGAGCCCTAGTTGTATTGGCGTTTCACGTCATCTTCGGTTTGATCAGAGTCCATGTCTTACTTGCCTATATCTACCTACTACTGCAGGAAAAAAAGTTACACAAAAAATCGCAGATGTTATTGGCATGCCTGAAGAGTTTATTCATACATATTTGTCTGATAAGAGAGTAATAGACGAGCCTTTTGTAAAAACGGCACATGAAATAACAGGCATTTCAAGAGAATCATTATCGGAATATATAGGACACCCGCTGGAAGTATTGTATTCAGATGGAATTTGCGGTGGTGGAATTATTCAGGTTACCAGTAACGACGTCCCACAGGACTTGGAGGTTCCTCTGGCACATGAATCGGCATTTGCAGGTTTACTGCTTGCCGCGGAGATTTTAATTGTCTCTCTACAACTACGTACTGATGAAATTGAACCGATCACAAAAATAGATTTTTCACGGCCGCTCCATCCACACTCGCGTGAACTGGAAGGCAAGCACTACACAGGTCGGTGCATTTGTCAGGATTCCATGTTTGTTGATAGATACCGTGAAAAATGGGCAACCAGTAATTGAAAAGTTCTTAACTGATTAAAAGCATCAAGAGTTAATTGAAAAAATATTGAAAATTTATTTAGATCGAAAACTGTTTTTAAACTATTAAACTACATGGCGAAATATTATGTCTCCGGAATTTGGACAAATTCCAATGTAATTACAGACTTAAACGTGCACTTAGTTACTGAAAATGTCCAGACAGCAAAAAAGCATACACTTC
Source organism: uncultured Chitinophagaceae bacterium (assembly GCA_964499155.1). Taxonomy (GTDB): domain Bacteria; phylum Bacteroidota; class Bacteroidia; order Chitinophagales; family Chitinophagaceae; genus CAZCKF01. The sequence goes on along the minus strand of CAZCKF010000551.1, from coordinate 767 downwards.
AAAAAGTGATTCAAATGGTTGAGGCAGGAGATAATGTCTTTACCACGAACTGGAATTATCCGTCGCGTCGCTGGACGCAAGGTGCGAAAATTCATGTCGTAAATGAACGCGGCGGTAAATACTTAAGAAGTAATCATGATAAGAGCGAAAAAGACAATCTCGACAATATGTTACCAATGAGAAATTTAGGTTGCTGAATTTTATTTCATTATTTGGAAATGCACTAAATGTCCTTTGAGGGTGATGCAATCAATCGAATTTCAGTCGTAGGATGCTAAAATCCTGCTTGAAAGCTTTTGGGCCATATCCTTATCTATCCTCAAAACAATTGAATCAGCTAAGTTTTTTATTTTATGTTCGTCGAACACGTATATTTCACGATAAATTTCTTTCGCTAACGACTGAAGAAACTTCATTGGCAGATCCTTTATCCTAGTATAGAAGCTTTCTAGGTTTTCAAAAGTTAGGTAACCCGCTCCATTAAATTCCGTTATTGTATCGAGATTGTTGTCATCCAAAATATTATTACTATGTTTTATAACATTGTTTACACGTCGCAGCTCTTGTACCTCTTTATAACCCGTCAAAGTATCGGGCTTAATTTGTTTTGATTTTAGAAACGCAAGAAATACCTCCCATTTGTAGAAGTCTTTCAAATTAGATTCCTGGTAGGCGGCAGCTATCAATCTTTTTATATTAATTTCAAGATTTTTATAAGCGTAAATGATTTTCATTTCCATAATTGCCACCATTTCTTCAGTCCGATA
>CAZCKF010000550.1:0-2355 GCA_964499155.1 uncultured Chitinophagaceae bacterium | reverse complement strand
AGTTGATGCCGCAGGTTTTTGCCCCGGTGTTTTAGCACCGCCTCCACCTGAAGACTTCTGAGGTGCACGCTGAGGTGCCGCTGTGAGAATCTTTTTTGTATTCAGTAAAGTTTCATTTGTGGGATCTATGGACAATCCTTTGTCAATATAGAAAATGGCAGAATCCCTGTCTTTCAAAATATTATTGTGATAGGTCGCGAGATAACCTGCTGATTCAATACCCATGATACGGAACCTCGTTCCATTGCGTAATGCAACTTCAAGAGTACTCCTGTACGCAGGTACTGCAAGACCCTGTTCCATGCTTGTATCCATTTGTGCACGTGAACGAGCTGACCAGAAGTGACCATACACACTATCAGGCAATGCCTTCGCATATTCTGTGAAAATGCTGTCTGCCCTTCTGAAATCACGACCGCGATACAGAGGTTCACCAATAAAATACAATTCCTGTGGTTTAGCATTCGGCTTGATATCATAGATCGCCATTCTCAATTCGGCCTCTGCAAGTCGCTTTCCGGATGTTTTGAATTTGTCAACACCCTGTTGCAGCAATTTGATCTTGTTGGAAAGAACAGTATCAAGTGATGCTGCCTGCAGGTAACTGTCACGGATAATATTTGGATTCGGATTATCAGGAAGTGCAGCATAAATTTCTGCCTTCAATATTAAATCCTGTGGAATTACTTCATCCTGGTTTGCTTTGTCGAAATACTGATCGATGAATTGTCTTGCACCAATGGTATCTCCTTTACCCACATAGCTGTACGCAAGAAGTTTATAAGTTCTTGGTCTCGCTTGTGGACCAGCATTGCTGATAATTGTATTTGCAATCTGGATGGCTGCATCATAATTTTTCTTAGCCCACTCAGTCTGTGCTCTCAGGTATTCGTTCTGAGGATCGTTGTCAGAGTTAGCAATGTATTTTCTTGCAAAATCATCCGCTGCATTAAAATCGAGTTTACCGAGATTGTAATAATACATCTCGTAGTATGCAGGTGCAAATTTTGGATCGCGCTGCATGGCAATATTCAACTGGCTAACATACGGTTCCCAGTTATCCTGTGTTTCATAAATTTTTGCAATACGATAAGCTGCAATTCCAAAGTTTGGACTTACTTCCAGTGCTTTATTATATGCCTGAACTGCATTACCACCATCGAGAAGTTTGCGATAAGCATTTCCGAGGTTAAGAAAGATATCCGGATTTTTAGGATCTCTTTCTGCTGCAAGTTTTAATTTCTCAACAGCATACTGAAGATTACCTGTTTTGTATTTGGTACCTGCTGCGTCAACATGTGCACGACCAACTGCATTCAGGATTGAAGGATCGTCGCCTTTTTTTCCTTTGCTGAGACTAATTGCAGTTTCGAACCGCTGGTTGGCAGCAGATGCATTGTTCTCGAGTAATTCAACATGTCCCATACCCACAAGAAGCAGGGGCGCATTGCCATTTGACATGAGTGCTCTTTCATAAACACCACGTGCACCAGCAATGTTTCCTGTTGCCAGGTTTGTTTGACCCAGCCAGTAAGTTGCTTCAATGTTATTGGGATTTGCTGCAATGAGTTTATCAAAAACAGCTTTTGCACTTTGCGTTCTCTCGGCGTAAAGATGATTCACACCTTCCTGTACGGATTGTGCCGATAACAGATTTGCGAACAGCAATGCTGCTGCAAAAAAGAATGATGTTAATGTTTTCTTCATTTTACTATACATGTTTAAGGGTTCTCAAATTATTCTTCCCTGACATTCACCCTGCGATTTCCAAACTGCATTGTCGCAGGCATCAGGTATCCTCTTTTGAAAATCAACTGTCCTCTTTCACCGCTCAAAAAGTTCGCAAATCCATGTCCCAGTCCTTTGTGGTTTTCCTTCAGGATATATACCAAATCGCGTACCATGGGGTATCTTTTTCGATAAATATTTGCCTGATATGGAAGCACAAATCCACCGGGTTTGTCAGTGCTTTCAAGATGAGCCATTTTAACTTTTTTCAAAAAACTTCTTTGCAATGTATCTTCTTTATCACCCACCCAATTGACACCGATAAATCCAATCGCATTAGGATTTTTTGAGACATAATCTATTACGCCTTCGCTGCTTTTGGCAGCCGATGCCCTGGATGTCAAAGAATCATTACGCAATACACTATCGACGATATATCGTATGGTACTGGTTGCCTGAAGACCATCAAAAACAGGTTGTAAGGGTCGTTTATAGGTACCTTTTAAGATTTCCTTAAGTTCACCCATAGTCAACAGGGAATCAGGCGATTCAGGGTGTAAAATGACTGCCACCGCGTCATGTGCAATGAGCATTTGTGAAGGGTTCAATTTCATTGAATCAACAAGA
>CAZCKF010000549.1:0-2355 GCA_964499155.1 uncultured Chitinophagaceae bacterium | reverse complement strand
CAAAAAACATTTGAGCTGAAGTTTAAAACGATAACGGTAAGGTATCTTAAACTAATTGTCAACCCGGTTTTAAAGCTTCCAAAGTGGCACCCAGGAAAAGGAGAAAAAGGGTGGTTTTTTGCTGATGAGATTATTGTGAGATAAAACCCACTCGCTCCTAGTCTCGCCTCTCTTTCTGCTCGGCCCACGCTGCACGCTACACGCACATTGATGTAATAATTCGGCTCGCTCCTAGGATGCTTGCCAATTGCCTATTGCCTATTGCATTTCATGTTGAAAAATGCGGTTAGTAAGACAGCTTACCTCGAAAACAATAAAGAACCTTTACTGTCCGATTTACTCGGTTTCAATTTCACATAGAAATACACTGCAAGCAGCGCATCTATTGTGATACAAAACACATCATAGCCATGCGGTGCAACCGTGCTCACAAGCGGAAACAATACATCCCAAATTCCGTGAAGTGCAAGTCCCGCAACAATCAACATATAATTTTTCTTATAGCCCCAATACGTAAGGAATAAAAAGAACAGGGCTGACGGGATGGTAAGCGCAAGCGAATCCGGCTCGATCGAAAATCCGATATAAATAAATGGGATTGCTGCCAGGTTCAGGGAAGCGTAAAACTTCAAATCAATTTTCCTGAAAATTTCTGCGAAACCAATGATGGCTGCTGAAACAATGAGACCGATGATCAATCCAGTCATGTTATTATTTTTAGTGGTTGGTTTGAAGCAAAAACGCTTTTCTCGCCATGCGCTTCCCATTGATCTGTATCTCCACTTCATGCACACCCGGGTAGAGCGTGCGCGTGGTCATGTGTTCACGCAGCATATGACGTTTTGAGATCGTAACCGGTTTGTTATCGGTGAATGTAAGATTTGTGAGCTTGAAAATCTTTTTGCCTGCGAGTTTGCCCAGCTTGTTTTGAAAATGCAGGATGTAATCAATAATCATCCTCGTATCTTTTTCCGCCTGTACGCTGAAAGAAAATTCCAGGGCAGTGTTCATCTTTACCTTCTTCGGTACAACGAGTTTCGATATGCTCACCTCGTGATCGGGGCTCAGGCCAAGCAGTTCCATTGCTTTTGAATTTCCCTGTTTGATCAGTGTACGAAGTGCATGTCGCACGATGTATTCCATCTCCTTTGGTTTTTGTTTACCGGAGTGTTGCCATTTCTCTAGCGTTTGAATTACGAGTTCCGGATCTGTTTTTGAAATATCATTCACGTGATTTGCAACAGAGCGCGTGACATAGCGTGTGTTATCTGAAAACAGCTTATCAAGAATCGGAAGCGGCGCGTGAACTGGAATATTTAATTTTTGCGACCACGGTAATTTGGGACGGGTACCCTCAGTGCAGAGCCGGCGCACGTGGTAGTGCGGATCATTTGTCCACTGCAAAAGGGTTTGCAATGTTTCGCGAGGAAACCTATTGATGAAATAACGAATTGCATCTTCAGCAGAAAATCGCTGAGTGATTTCGCGGAGTGTGTCCAAAGACAAAGTCAAATATTCTTTTGTACAGCCATATTTCGCAACATATTCGGCATATGGGGCGTAAATGAAATCACCAAAGTCATTGTCTGTAAATTCAGGATTGTTCGGTGGCGGCAGCGCTTTAACAATGATTGCAACGGCTTTTTTAAAATCAACCGGTAAATATTTTTTCAGGCATTCGGCGATCCACGTAATCCGCGCTTTTAATTCCAATTCAGGAAATCTCTTTATCACTTCCTGTACAAAGTCGTTTTTCCTGAACGATGGATGAACATGGTGTATCTCACCTGCGAGCCGGAGAATTTTAGTTTGGTTGAAGAGGTGGTCTTTGAGAAGGAATTTTTCGGGCATAGCGCGATGAAAGTAAATATGATTGCCAAATCATGGTTCATTTTGGCCCTCCAACTTTGAATAACTTAGTATACAAACTCTCGTCATGCGTTATCACCTTGTAATATTAACAGCAATCACCTTCTCCACTCTCTGCTCTTTCGCCCAGTCTACACAAAAACCGCCGCTGCATGGCAAAAACTGGATGGCGATTACGGGCAAGCCATTGGCTGCAACCGCAGGCGCCATGATATTCCAACAGGGGGGCAACGCGGTGGATGCAGCATGCGCGATGCTTGCTTCAACGTGCACGATGTGGGATGTGCTGAGCTGGGGAGGCGAAACGCAGGCGCTGATTTACAACCCGAAAACAAAAAAAGTAATTGCCATCAATGCAATGGGTGTTGCACCCACCGGCGCAACGCCGGAGTTTTTTAAAAGCAAAGGATACAATTTTCCACCGGAATACGGTCCACTCGCAGCTACAACACCAGGAACGCCGGGCGGCATTTGTTACATGCTTGC
>CAZCKF010000548.1:0-2359 GCA_964499155.1 uncultured Chitinophagaceae bacterium | reverse complement strand
ATGCCTGAAACACTTTCCAGAGAACAACTCATTAAGATTGCAACAGAATTCGGAACACCCGTATACGTATATCATGCGGAAAAAATTAAGGAACAATATGAGAAGCTAAACAAGGCATTTGGTAAAACAACCACACGTTTTTTTTATGCATGTAAAGCTTTAACGAATATTAATATTCTTCGGTACATGCATCAATTGGGCGCCGGACTTGATTGCGTAAGTATCAACGAAGTGAAATTGGGTCTGCATGCCGGGTTTAAACCAGGCGACATATTATATACTCCCAACAGTGTTGATTTTTCAGAAGTGGTTGCAGCAAAGGAACTGGGTGTGATCCTTAATATTGATAATATATCCATCCTCGAACAATTTGGAAACAAATTCGGAAGCAGTTATCCAGTTTGCATTCGCTTGAATCCGCACATCATGGCTGGCGGAAATTTTAAAATTTCCACGGGTCATGTTGACAGCAAATTTGGAATTTCCATTCACCAGATGAGACACATCGAACGAATTGTAAAATCAACTAAAATCAAAGTTACCGGAGTGCACATGCATACCGGAAGTGAGATCAAAGATGTGGGTGTATTTCTTGAGGGCCTTGAAGTAATGTTTTCAATTGCAACACATTTTCCAGATTTAAAATTTATAGACCTCGGAAGTGGATTTAAAGTTCCTTATCAGCCAGATGATCCTGAGACTGATGTTACTGCTTTAGGAAAAAAAGTATCCGAAGCATTTCAGGCGTTTGAAAAAGAAAGCGGAAAAAAATTTGAATTGTGGTTTGAGCCGGGAAAATATCTGGTGAGCCAGGCTGGTTATTTCATTGTAAAAGCAAACGTGATCAAACAAACACCTGCAACTGTTTTTGTTGGTGTGAATAGTGGATTCAATCACCTCATACGACCCATGTTCTACGAGGCTTATCACCACATTGAAAATCTTTCAAATCCATCTGCACCTGAACGCATTTATACGGTAGTTGGTAATATTTGCGAGACAGATACTTTCGCATGGGATCGAAAACTTCATGAAGTACGTGAAGGTGATCTACTTGTATTTCACAACGCCGGTGCATATGGATTTGAAATGTCCTCGCATTTTAATTCAAGACTCCGGCCAGCAGAAGTGATGATGATTAATGGTGAAGCAAAGTTGATAAGGAAGAGAGATGTGTATGAGGATCTACTGAGGAATCAGATTGAAGTAGTTTGAGGGATTCGAGCTGCGAGCCTCGAGCTGCGAGCTGCTGCGAGATGTCGTGGGTGGTTATTTAATGAAATGCTTTTTGGACTGTGAGCACCATTGTTTCAATGCTTGTCGTGGCTAAACCAGGGGATAATTTTATTGCGAAGTTTTCAATTTCCTTAGACTAAAAGTGGGTGTAATCAAAAACTATTTCGATTCGTCACCCTTAGCATTTTCATCATCGTCATTTCTAACGAGCCTGCCATTTTCAGAAACAGAAAAAGTTTCGTCTAATTCAGGCGTTGGTTCCTGTGCAGTGGGCTCCTCATCAGATGAATCAAATTGTTCTCCTGGTTCTTCCTCAACGCCTGGATTTGAAGATTCGAAATCCTCAGGATGAATAACCGTGGGAGTAATGAGTTGTTCTGCAAGAACTTCTTTGATACGTGGAAGATCGTCTGGTGAATTGATACCGAAATAATCCATGAAATTTTTGGAAGTAGCATACACTAGTGGATGACCAGGTAATTTTTCATTACGTCCTGTAATACTGATCAATTCTTTCTCAAGTAATTTCTGCACGGTGTAATCACTGTTCACCCCGCGAATGGATTCTATTTCACCCTTGGTAATGGGTTGTTTGTAGGCAATGATGGCGAGCGTTTCAAGTGCTGCTGCAGAAAGTCTTTTGAGAAATTTATCTCCATTCAGTTGCGCAACGGTTTTATGAAATTCTTTTTTTGTGAGAAACTGCCATCCACCTCCACTTTGTTTTACCTCGAATGGATAAAATTCACTGTTGTATTTTTCAACAATTCCGTCGAGCGCTGCTTCAACCTGTTCCAGGGTGATCTTGTCTTCCATGAAACCAAGTGCATTATTGATCAATTCTGTTAGCTCAAGCGTTGTCAATGGCTTTTCACTTGCAAAAATGAGAGATTCAATATGCGGGATAATGTTTGAGATTTCCATGAAAGCCTTTTGATTGATTAACCGTTCAAAGCTGCTGCACCGCTCACAATTTCGGTCAATTCAGTGGTAATTGCAGCCTGGCGTGCGCGGTTGTAAGAAATTTTCAGGCTGCGCAATAATTCATTTGCATTTTCACTTGCCTTATCCATTGCTGTCATGCGTGCTCCATGTTCGGATGCATTCACATCGAGTACTGCCT
>CAZCKF010000547.1:0-2364 GCA_964499155.1 uncultured Chitinophagaceae bacterium | reverse complement strand
GTAATAACCACCCCGGAATCGAATGGAATCTTCTTTTAGTGTGTGCGTGAGCAACCCATTTGACATGGTGACAACGGCATTGCGGACAAATGTTTTTGAAAGCAGATCAGGATCAATCTTTGAAAAATAATCAACAGATGTTGTAAGAACCACAACCGGGTTCTCATTATTCTCTATCACTGCTTCCACCACCAGTTTAGGGGGTGTTGGATTTAATTTAAAGTCAACTCCTTTCTCGCAACCGAGCACCAATATCACAAGCATTAAAAATATAAATCGCATTGAAGGCAAAGATAATTTGATATTGTCTGAAAGAAGTGCTGTAAAAAAACACCCCGCATTTGCGGGGTGTTTGCTTAAAACAATTTGATTAACCAAGATATGCTTTCAGCGCATTGCTGTACCGAGCTTTCTGTAGTCTCTTGATTGCCCTTTCTTTTATCTGGCGAATTCTTTCTTTTGTAAGATCATATTTCTGACCAATCTGTTCGATCGTAACACCATTCTCACCATCAAGCCCGAAATAAGCATTCACGATTTCGGCTTCACGGGGGCTGAGTGATTTCAGTACGCGACGAATTTCAGCGCGAAGCGAATCTTTCATCACATCATCATCTGTATCATCACTTCCTTCAAGCAGATCACCCATTGCTACATCTTCTGCTTCATGCACAGGTGCATCAAGTGAAGTGTGGCGCGTGTTGCTTTGGAAAATATTGTTTATTTCAGTTTCACTCATTTCAAGCAACTCTGCAAGTTCCTCGCTGCTTGGCTCTCTTTCATGTTCCTGTTCGAAAGCCATATACGCCTTATTTGCTTTGTTGTAAGTGCCGATCTTGTTCTGAGGCAAACGAACAAGTCTTCCCTGCTCAGCAAGAGCCTGCAGGATCGACTGGCGAATCCACCAAACGGCGTAAGAAATGAATTTGAAACCCTTGGTTTCATCAAAGCGCTGTGCTGCCTTGATCAAACCAAGATTACCTTCATTGATCAGATCACTAAGTGATAGACCCTGGTGTTGATATTGTTTTGCTACTGAAACCACGAAACGAAGATTGGCTTGAACCAGTTTATCAAGGGCTTTTTGATCGCCCATTTTAATTCGTTGAGCAAGTACAGTTTCTTCTTCCGGAGTGATCATTGAAATTTTCGAAATTTCCTGCAAATACTTCTCTACAGCCTGCGAATCTCTGTTGGTAATCTGGGTAGCAATTTTGAGCTGCCTCATAATAATTCCTGTTAATTGAGTTTAGATCTAAAAAAATGACAGTCTTGGATTGCAGAAAGTTGCAAATGGATAGTTAAATGTATACCGTCCTAATTGTATACCGTCCGACTGCTACAAATGTAATTTCCAGTCTCCGTAGTTCAAAACGGTTTTGGAAAAAAACGAGCAGAACAGTTGTTAGTAATAATTTCAGGATTGCAAAGCTGAAACTTTTCCATGGCTACTTTCATTGATAACAGTTGCAAAAATCAAGCCATCAATCAATTTAATTTCAATGCTTAATCTGTTGTCTTTCTAGGTGTTAGCCCCGCACGGTATCTCCATGCCACGATAATTATTCCGGCAATCATCAGAATACCTGAAATCAATTCCGCTTGCGTAATAATAGATCCAAAAAAATTCATAGGATTATTTACACGGATCTTTTCTATAAGAAATCTTTCGAGACCGTTGAAAAAAAGATATAAGCCGAAAATAACTCCTGCTGCACGTATCCTTTTTCGCAATAGCCAGAGAATGAGAAACAGGATTAAGCACCCAATTGTTTCGTAAAGTGGCGTGGGAAAAACCGGAACAGGCAAGTGCATGCAATATTTGTCGTTGCAGTCAGCCAGTGGAACTCCAGATTCATTTACGTTGCGAGGATAGTCATATGCAAAAAACCAATCAGGTAAGAACGAAAGTGCTCCAGGTTTTGGAAAATGAGTTTGCGGGATTAATTCCGGAGAGCCGTATTGACGTGTAAAATAACTTTCATTGGCCTGCAGGGCTTGTGTATAGTCAGTAACAATTGCTTCAGTTATGTTGGCACTGCTGTCTGTTTTAAATGCTGTATTATAAATTCCCCAGTCTCCATCGCCAGAAACCTGGCAACCAAGTCTTCCAATGGCATAAGCGATCATAAGTGCAGGTGCGATTGAATCCGCAAAGTGCCAGAAAGGAATTTTATGTCTTCGTATATAAATAGAAATAGCTATGGCAGCAACGATCAACCCTCCATAAAAAGTTAATCCTGCTGGAGAAAAAAGATAGGCAGCGGGTTTTTTTAGAAAATCACTCCAGTTTTCAAATATGTCAAAAAGCTTGGCACCAATCAATCCAAAGATCAATGCAAGGATTGTAACTTCTCCCACCCT
>CAZCKF010000546.1:0-2371 GCA_964499155.1 uncultured Chitinophagaceae bacterium | reverse complement strand
GAATGCGATACGACAGCATTATGAACAATTTTGCTGTCGCGCCATTTGAATTCAATCCGAATGCACCAACAGGTGACAAGGGCATGTTTGATTTCGGCAACATCCAGTACAATGGAAGTTTCGGTCGATCGATTGCTTTTGGCAACAGTCAGGATGCTGTGGTGAATTCAAATTTAAATCTTCAACTGGCAGGTATGCTTGGCGACAGCATTGAAGTTGCTGCTGCGATTACTGACAACAACCTTCCGATACAACCAGATGGGAGCACGAAACAGCTAAATGAATTCGACCAGGTTTATTTGAAATTCAAGAAAAAGAACTGGCAGTTGAATCTTGGTGACATTGATATCCGGCAAAATCAATATTATTTTCTGAATTTTTATAAACGACTGCAGGGAGTATCATTTGAAACAAAGAACAGGATCAGTCCCGCAATCATTTCAAATTCAATCGTCAGTGGTTCAGTAGCAAAAGGAAAATTCACCCGTAATATTTTCCAGGGACTCGAGGGCAACCAGGGACCGTATCGATTGTCTGGAGCCAACAATGAATTCTTCTTTATTGTTCTTGCCAATACGGAAAGAGTTTTTATTGATGGACAATTATTGCAGAGAGGAGAGGACCAGGATTATGTGATCAATTACAATACTGCCGAGATCACATTCACTCCAAGAAGAATGATCACCAAGGACAGCAGGATCCAGGTGGAGTTCGAATATGCCGACAGGAATTTTTTAAATGCAAATTTTTATCTCTCGCAGGAATTTGAGATCAACAATAAGGTAAAACTTCGTTTCGGCGCATTCACCAACAGCGATGCAAAGAATTCTGCGATCAATCAACAGCTTGACGCTACGCAGAAATTATTTCTTTCCAATGTGGGAGATTCAGTCCGAACTGCATTTTATCCCGCTGCATCGCTCGACACTTTTGCCACCGGGAAAATTCTGTATGAAAAGATCTATTACAATCCCGGTACAGGCATCGATTCATTTTACCAGTATTCAACTGATCCACTCAACGCGAAATACAATCTCGCATTTGCAGATGTCGGACAGGGGAATGGAAATTATGTTCCGGATTTCAATGGCGCCAATGGAAAGGTTTTCAAATTCGTCATGCCCATCGCAGGTATACCACAGGGAAGGTTTGAACCAGCCATATTGCTCGTCTCTCCGAAGAAGCAACAACTCATGACGATTGGAACCGATTACCAGGTATCGAAAAACTCTTTGCTTAAAACTGAATTAGCAATGAGTAATTATGACGCAAATACATTTTCCAAAATACACGACAGGGATGACCGTGGATTTGCCGGGAAGGTTCAGTTCAACCATGCAAGAAAATGGAAAAACGCATTGCAATTCAATACACATTTTGATTTTGAACACGTACAGGAAAGATTTCGTCCGCTTGAAAGATTGCGTTATGTAGAATTTTCCCGTGACTGGGGACTTCCGTTTTTTCTTCCTCCCGCGACGGAAAATATCATTCGTGCCGGTGCGCAACTGAAGAACAGCCGTAATCATTCCTTTACTTACCAGGCGACCAATTACAGGCGAAGCGATGATTACAATGGTTTGCAACACGTAGCAGCTCATGCAGCCAACTGGAAGGGATTGCTGGTCAACAATCAATTTGTCATTACCAATTTTAATGCTGCCAATGCAAGGGGTTATTTTCTCCGCCCAATCGTGGATGTCAGCAAACAATTGAATTTTCTTGACAGTTTTCGTCTCGGTGTTCGATATACGCTTGAAAGAAACCTAACAAGAGAAAATAATTTCGATACACTAACTAATACAAGTTTTTCATTTGATACCTATACCATCTACCTAAAGTCGGATGAAAAGAGATTGAATCGTTACGGAATTACTTTTTACACGCGCATAGATGAATATCCTGTCTTCAAGGGATTGATCCGTGGTGACAGGAGCATGAACCTGAACCTGAGTACTGAGCTCACCAAAAATCCACGTCATCGTTTTTATTTCAATACAACATTCAGGAAGCTTGAAGTATTTAACCCAATCGTTTCCAAACAAAAACCTGATGAGACCATTCTTGGTCGTGCAGAATATGATCTGAATGAATGGAAAGGATTGTTGCAAGGAAATGTTTTTTATGAACTCGGGGCGGGGCAGGAGCAGAGAAGGGATTTTGTGTATTTCGAAGTCCCGGCTGGCCAGGGAGAATACACCTGGATCGATTACAACAACGACAACCAGCAACAGTTGAATGAATTTGAAATTGCGCTTTTCCTAGACCAGGCAAAATTCATACGCATATTCACGCCGACGAATGATTTTGTAAAAGCGAATTATACAACCATCAATTACAGGTTGTCGGTGAATCCACGAACCATTGCCAA
>CAZCKF010000545.1:0-2378 GCA_964499155.1 uncultured Chitinophagaceae bacterium | reverse complement strand
ATTATTTCAATGCAAAAGCGACATTCCAAAGTATCGTTGACAATACAATCAATCCTGATCTAAAAGCCGAAGCACAGGCTAAACTGAACAGGGTGATCGAAGAAGAAAGTAAATCAAGCAAGGTAGACGGTCAATAACAGATGTAATGAAGAACACTATGCAAAGATTCTTGTTATTCTTTTTTTGTTTCGCTATTGCTGCTGGCGCAAATGCGCAACGCGATACCGGACGAAATAAAACGGTGAGCATTGTTTCCACCTTTAAGCCTTATCTCCGTGAAGCAGCTAAGATAAATTTCAATGCAACGCCACCGGCAGTGGACACATCACGTCCCTCGTTGCAATATTCATTGCCCAACCAGAATTTATTATTTGCATACCAGCCCGGCTCATTGAAGCCGCTTGCTATGCAGGTTGATTCAGGTGGCAGGTGGGATAATGAAAGTTATTTGAAAGCAGGTTTTGGTAGTTTGAAAAGTCCATTCATACAAGCAGGCATCTCATTTGGAGATGGAAAGGCAAATGGTTTGAATATTTACGCAAAACATATTTCCGCTCAGGGTAAAAGGGAGTACCAGGATTTTAGCAACACACGGGTTAATCTTCATGGTTTTTTCCAGACCTCTAAAAATCTCGAGTGGAATGCAAGACTGGGAATGATAAATGATCTGTATTATAAATATGGATTTGCAGATACACTTTCTTTTTCCAAAGATTCTTTGCAGCAGAAATTTCAGACCTGGACAGGTAGAGTTGGTTTCCATAATTTAAAACCAACTGAATTTGGATTGAGCTATGCTCCTGAAATAAGAATCGATGTTTTCAACGACAATCACAATACGAACGAGAGCAATACATACGTAAATCTTCCGCTTCGTAAAAGCATTGGTAGAAACCTTGCAGTTAACCTCGGACTAACTTTTGATCTTACAAGATTGAAACCATCTGGTAAGGATGCTATCAACAATACCATGTATTATATCACTCCATCGGTAACATTCAATCACAATAATTTTAAGATCGATGCGGGTATCCGTCCTTCTTGGGATAATAAAACGTTCAAACTGTTTCCCAATGTGATGGCGGAAATAGGAACATCTGACCAGCGATTCGTATTCCAGGCCGGATGGATCGGATATATTCGTAAAACAACTTACCAGTATCTCGCTGGTTTGAATCCATACATCTGGGTTCCTGAATCATTGAAAAATACCTGGATTGAAGAAAGATATGCTGGATTCAAAGGTTCACTCGGCGATCATTTTGCGTACAGCACAAAACTTGGGTTTAACAAACTTGTCAATCAGCCATTGTTTGTGAATGATACAGCAAGTGGAAAATCATTTCATGTAGTGAATGAGTCTCAAATGAAAGTGTTTCATTTTGGGGGCGAGGTTTCATATACTGTTGAAGAAAAATTCTCAATGCTTGCCGGGTTGAATGTAAATCAGTATTCCAATCTTCGCGATAATGCAAAAGCATGGCACATGCCGCCATTGGAACTCAAAGCTGCAATGAGACTTCAGATCGTACGTGACCTTTCACTTACAACTGATCTTTTTTCCTGGATGGGTTCAAAATACAGGAAGAGAGATGGGAGTGTGGGTGAACTCGATGGAGCCTTTGATCTGAACGCAGGACTCGATTTCAGGGTTAAAAAGAATATTAATATCTGGGCTCAGTTCAATAATTTGCTCAACAAAGAATACCAGCGCTGGAATCAATATCCGGTCTATGGATTTAATTTCCTTGCAGGTGCTGTATTTTCGTTTGCGCAAAAGAACAAATGATGTTTGATGTTCTGAATCTCTATCTGCTTCGACATCGTGAAGTATGCCTTCCCGGCATTGGGTCTTTTCAATTGATCAATACAGGTGCAAAAGTTGATATAGCTGGTAAAATCATTGAACCAGCCAGCTATGAATATCAGTTTGATCCTTCCAAAGTTCATGCGGGTAAAAATTTTTACCAATGGATTTCGGACACACAAAATATTTCAGAGTGGGAGGCAGTAAGAACCGTCAATGATTTCGTATTTAACCTGAAACAGGTTTTGCGTGAAGGAAAAATGGTGATCTGGAAAGGGGTGGGAATAATTAAACCAGGGACAACTTCAATTGTAGAATTCGAAACTTTCTCAAAGAAATTGCTTTTTCAGCATCCGCTGCCGGCGGATAAAGTGATCAGGCAGAATGCAGAGCACAGAATGCTGGTTGGCGATCGTGAAAAAACATCGACTGAAATGACAGCGATGTTTAATGAACATGCCGAAACAAAACCTGCAAACTTTTCACCCTCCTGGTGGGCGTACGCCGTGATCATTGCATTTCTTGCAATCATGCTATTGGGCTGGCATTTTTCTGAACATGGTCTTAAAGT
>CAZCKF010000544.1:0-2386 GCA_964499155.1 uncultured Chitinophagaceae bacterium | reverse complement strand
TAAAATTTATTGTTTCGTTGTTTTTGGTAAATGGAGTGTTGCCTCCTGTTGCTGCAGCTATATCTATAATAACAGATCCATTTCGCATTGCTCGGATCATGGGTTCTGTGATCAGGATGGGCGCTTTTTTTCCGGGAATTTGTGCGGTTGTAATAACGATATCCGCTTTAGCAATGCTTTCAGCAATTCTTTGTTGTTGCTTTTGTTTGTATTCTTCTGTTTGTTCCACAGCATATCCCCCTGCCTTAGATGCATCCGCAGCACCCTCCACTTCAATGAATTTTGCTCCAAGGCTCATTACTTCTTCTTTCACCGCGGGTCGTGTATCAAAAACTTCTACAACCGCACCGAGACGCCGTGCCGTCGCGATGGCTTGCAAGCCTGCCACGCCAGCTCCGAGTATCAACACTTTCGCGGGCTTAATGCTACCGGCAGCAGTCATAAACATGGGCAGGTATCTGCCATACACATTCGCACCATGAAGGACTGCTTTATATCCCGCAATATTTGCCTGGGAACTTAATACATCCATGCTTTGAGCGCGCGTTGTGCGCGGAAGCATGTCTAGACTAAACACGGTGATTTTTTGCTGTTGCCATTGCTGAACCGCATTCCCATTGTACAGCGGTTGAAATACTCCAATCAGCACCTTGCTATTCATTTGCCTGATATCTGAATCCACCGGAAGCTGTATGGATATTATTACATCTGCAGATGCAAGAACTTCATTTCTTGTGGTAATTTTTCCACCTGCTGTTTCATAGTCTGTATCTGAAGCAAAAGCTTTTTCACCGGCACCCTGTTCAACAATTACTGTCAATCCTTTTTTTACAAGGGCCGCAACTGCTTCGGGTAAAATAGATACTCGGGTTTCGAATGATGGTTCTTTAAGCAGTCCAATCGTCATCCAGTCAGTTTTTTGTTTTTACGTTGGGAAGATATAACATTTTAAATACTGATATTTTGTTGGGTCGAAGGATCATTGAGTCTTTTTAGAAATTGATAATAAAATGTTGCTTTTGTAAAAATTCTTTTCGAAAAAAAACAAATCCCATCTGAAACAGATCGATGGTACACATCACTTCACCATTGGCTTTAATTTCTTCCCAGGCGTATTCCATTTCTTCACTCCAATGTATATCATCAAAAATAAATATGGAACCATTATTTTTTTTTGTAAGGCACAGTTTGAAATAATCAATGGTGGGTTGATACCTGTGATTGCCATCGAAGAAAACCATGTCAACTGTTTGAACTGATTCCAGGATTTTAGATAGTGTTTTTTCAAAATACCCCTTTACTATTCTTGCATTGGAGATACCCAGTTCATGCATATTTTTTTCGGCAAGTTCAGCAACCGTTTCATTTCCTTCAATCGAAATAACCTGCGCATCAGGATTTCCAAATGCAAGTGATGCTGTTGAAATACCGAGAGAGGTCCCAAGTTCTATAATTGTTGAAGGAACATAATTCTTAACCACCCTGTAAATTAGTTTGGCGTATTTCTCAGGTTTGGCAACATTTTTTGCAATGGATGAAACTGTTTTTGTTCCAGACATGCGTGAATTTGCGCCGAGGTTCTTTTCAGGAACTGCTGTTCTATTTTTAATTAATTCGGACCTTAAGTCTTCTATTTTTTCACACTCATCATACATCTTTGGATCATTAAGTACTTCTTGCACAAAAGCAAAAACAAAGGGGGAGTGAATCCCATGGCCCTCTGCTTTATGGGCCTTCAACCTGTACTGAAGAAATTTACGCGCCAGCGTAAATGTTGAATAAGGTTTTGAATTCAGAAAACAGAATTAAAAAGAGTTTACATTTAATTTTTCTTCTCCCATACTTCAAACGTATAGGGATAAATATTTTTTTCATCTGGTTTGCATTCCCTGAACCAGGTCTTCTTCCAATTTTTTTCAGGTATTTTAAAAAAAACATCACCCTCGAACGTTGCGTGGATCCTGGTTAAGTAAATGCGACTCGCTTCCTGCATCGCAGCATTAAATATCTCAGCACCTCCAATGACAAAAATTTCTTTTACTTTATAATCATTGGCTACTGCCGACAACTCCGGAATTTCATGAATCACTCTTACACCAGGTGCAGACCATTTATCGTTTCTTGAAATAACGATATTATCCCTTCCGGGTAATGGCTTTCTCATTGACTCAAAAGTTTTTCTACCCATAACCACAGGTAATCCCCAGGTTGTATTTTTAAAATATCGAAGATCAGCAGGCATATGCCAGGGTAGCTTATTGTTTTTTCCGATTACATCATTTTCAGATGCGGCAACGATAAGACTTACCATAGGTTAAACAGCTACCGGGGCTTTAATGGGTGGATGATGCTGGTACTTTTCCAACTGGAAATCTTCATACCTGAA
>CAZCKF010000543.1:0-2390 GCA_964499155.1 uncultured Chitinophagaceae bacterium | reverse complement strand
AAAGCAATGAACAGGTCTTTAGGAAATGTATTGATCGGTTCATTTGGTGGTGGAGCAAAAGCAGTTGCCGGTGCTTCAAAAGACCAGGGACATCATAAGGAAATTAATCTCAGTGATGCTGCTGTTGTCATGAGTTATGCAAACAAGGTTATGATCGTACCGGGATATGGTCTTGCAGTGGCACAGGCACAGCATGCTTGTCATGAACTTGAAAAATTGTTGGAATCAAAAGGTGTAGAAGTGAGATACGCGATACATCCGGTTGCGGGTCGTATGCCCGGACATATGAATGTATTGCTTGCCGAAGCAGATGTGAGTTATGACAAACTGCTTGAAATGGAACAGGCGAATGAAGAGTTTTCAACCACAGATGTTGTATTGATACTGGGTGCAAACGATGTGGTTAATCCTGCTGCGAAAAGTGATCCTGCTTCACCTATTTACGGAATGCCCATTCTTGATGTAGAACTTTCGAAATCTGTAATAGTAAACAAGCGCAGTATGAAACCCGGTTATGCGGGCATTGAAAATGATCTTTTCTTCAGACCAAAAACGTCAATGCTTTTTGGGGATGCAAAGAAGGTGTTGCAGGATCTGGTAGGCGAGATAAAAAGTTTATAAGATTCGAAAATCAACATTTAATTGAAGTAAACGAAAAGGTAGAAAATTTTGTAAATCGAAAATCGAAAATCAAAAATCGAAAATTGCTTCTTCCTCCAGCGTTATTAAACTCACTTGAAGGAATTCCTGGTTTTGATAGAGAATCATTCACACTTGCGCATGATGAAAATTCAATCACATCTGTTAGAATAAATCCTTTAAAAAAAATACCTGTTTCATTTTTTTCACCTGGATCTTCAACTGTTACCTGGGCAACAGATGCATATTATTTAAACGAACGGCCTTCTTTCACTTTCGATCCACTCTTTCATGCTGGCTGTTATTACGTGCAGGAAGCATCAAGCATGTTCATTGAACAAGCAGTTCGACAGACGGTTGATGTTAATTCAAAATTAAAAGTCCTTGATCTATGTGCTGCTCCAGGTGGCAAGACAACACATTTGCAATCGCTGCTTCCAAATTCATTGATAGTTAGTAATGAAGTAATAAGATCACGTACGCCCATACTCGATGATAATGTTGTAAAATGGGGTGGAGACAATTTGATCATTACCAGCAATGATGCTTCCCGATTTGCAGCCTTGCCTGGGTATTTTGACCTGGTGGTTGTGGATGCACCCTGCAGTGGCAGTGGCTTGTTTCGAAAAGATCCCCTGGCCATTGAAGAGTGGAGTCCTGCTAATGTTCAGTTGTGCAGTCATCGACAGAAGAGAATTTTAAAGGACATGTTGCCCTGTTTAAAAAATGAGGGAATACTTATTTATGCAACATGTTCATATTCCATCGAAGAGGATGAACAAATCTGTGATTGGCTGGTACGGGAATGTGGAATGATCCCTGTCAAGTTAAAGATTGATCCTGAATGGAATATTTCTGTATCACAGACTGAAATTGGCAGTGAGGGATACCGTTTTTTCCCTGGCAAAACGGATGGCGAGGGATTTTTCCTGGCAGTATTTAAATGTGAAAGTTCAGAGCAAAAAGAATCAAGGAGCAAACCGGCTCAGAATTTGAGTAATTCGTTGCAGCAGTACATTGCTATCTGGTTAAAAGAAGAAAGAGCAATTGTTGAAATAAAAGATGATTTGTACGCGATCAGGGAAGGTCATCTGCAGGATCTCGGCACAATATCCAAAGAATTGTTTGTGCACAATGCAGGCGTGCGATTAGGTAAGATCATGAAGAACAGGCTTGTACCTGAACATGGACTTGCACTTTCCTCGCTGCTTTCCGCTGATGTGACACGCGTTGAACTTGATTTGGATAAAGCGATATTATACCTGCAGAAAAAGGATTTTTTACTCGATACATCAGAAAAAGGCTGGCAGGTCGTTACATATAAAGGATTTTCATTGGGCTGGATAAATGTATTACAGAACAGGTTTAATAATTATTATCCGAAGGAATCAAGAATATTGAAAGACACCAGTGGTTGAACCACAGGATTATTTTTTGCATCTTTGCGCCAATCCATATTATGAAATACATTTTAGTTGTTGCTGCCTTCTTTCTGTCTCCTGTTCTGCATGCACAGGATTTTCTCCTGGTTCGCAGTGAAGAAAAAGGACTTTATGTTGAACACGAAGTCATTTCCAAACAAACTTTCTATTCGATCGGTCGACTTTATAATGTTAGCGCAAAGGACATCGCCGCTTATAATGATGTCGATATGTCTGCAGGATTGAGGGTCGGGCAACTTTTAAAAATTCCACTTCAAAAAGAAAATTTCTCTCATGAAAACTCAAAAGGTGTTCAAGTGTATTATGAGG
>CAZCKF010000542.1:0-2390 GCA_964499155.1 uncultured Chitinophagaceae bacterium | reverse complement strand
AAAAAGTATTTTTCGGTACCAAAAATGGTGTTGTATATGTGATCCGTCCTTTTGAAAAAGAGGTCGTATGGAAATACAAAATTGATAACTCCATGGTGAATACGGTGAGGTTGGCAGGTAAGAACCGGCTGGTTGCTGCTACAATGGATGGTAAGGTAGTATTGTTACAATATCAGTGATGATGTATATGAACTCTCCTCCTCCGGGATGGTTTCTCATCCGGTTTGGCAAAGTAAATTTCAAATGGAGCAAAGATGATCGCAGCAATTGCACAAATGGAAGCAAAGGCTGAAAGATTTTGATACACGCCCACATTTAACAACCACGCGATACCGGCAAGTAAAAACAGGCAAACACTTTCAGCAAAGAAAATATCAGAAAACCTCAGGGATTGTTTTTCCATTGGATACGGTTTATATCCAAAGAAATTACGCCTATGTCTGAGCGCAAAGCGTTGAGAGCAAAAAGATTGGGGAATAAGGCAGAATACTTAAAGATCCTTAACGATTACTTACGTCCCCTGAACTTGCTAACAAGCCAGATAAGTCCAACCACTACAACCACAACAAGCAAAACACCCACCCACATTCCAGCCTGGAAAATGTCACCAATCACCTCACACGATGACAAAAAGAATACAGATACAAGGCTTACAAGGAAGAGTTGAATATAGTTCTTCATCTTTTTCAGTTTAGGGGTTTAATGCAAAACGTTTGCCACATGCAGGAGGTAACGGTAAGCAATAGATGTGTAGTAAGCTGCGAGCTGTGAGCTTCGAGCTGCGAGGGCCTCGAGTGGATGAAGAGCTGTGAGCACCAGCATGACGAATCAAGTGGCTTCCTTGAAGAGATTTATTATATGGTTTTTTGCTTTTGGCTATTGGCTGTTGGAGGTATGAAACAAGCTTAAAGGGAATCAAAACTTTTATCGGGGACTTTAATTTCGGGAAGTGGAGTTCAATACAGAAGTCTCAAATACGCGGGATAACGAGAAACAAGAAACCCAGAAACAAGAAACTTTATTTCAAAAATGTGGAACGATGAATGACAGAACAAGATTCAACATTGAAAAAAGGAGCCGCTCATCTTTCCGTGCAATCCTGGTTTAATCCCCAAAATCCGTGTTTAATGTCAGGCCAACATGATAACCGGATTCTCCAGGTATTGTTTAAACGTCTGCAAAAACGCAGCACCCTTTGCACCGTCAACTGAACGGTGGTCACAACTCATGGTTACTTTCATAAAATTTGAGACAGCAAAACCATCTCCTTTTTTTACCACTACTTCACGTATCCGGCCAACTGCCATGATGCAACTGTCGGGTGGATTGATTATGGCTGTGAATTCATCAATGTCCATCATTCCCAGGTTGGAGATGGTAAATGTATTTCCGGTAAACTCGTGAGGTTGAATTTTTTTATTTCGTGCTTTTCCAGCAAGTTCTTTTGTTTCTGCGGAAATATGACTCAGTCCTTTTTGATCAGCAAATTTTATGACTGGAACGATCAAACCATCTTCCACTGCTACTGCCACACCAATATGAATGTGCTTGTACTGCCTGATATGATCACCCATCCACGAAGAATTAACTGCAGGATGTTGTCTCAGTGCCATCGCAACAGCTTTTACAACCATATCATTGAAGCTGATTTTTACAGGACTCACTTCATTTAATTGCGTTCTTGCCACCATCGCATTATCCATGTTTATGTCCATGGTGAGATAAAAATGCGGTGCGGAGAATTTGCTTTCACCAAGGCGTTTCGCAATGGTTTTACGCATTTGCGATACCGAAATATCCGTGTAACCTTCCTCTCCAGGTGTAAATGATGGCAACACTATGGGCTGTAGCTCTTTTTGTGATGCTGCCTGTTGCTGAGGTGCTTGTTGTTGTGATTGTTGTTGAACTTGTTGTTGCTGAGGTTTGAAACTATCAATATCTTTTTTAATGATCCTTCCTCCATCACCACTTCCCTGTATCCTGGAAATATCAATTCCTTTGTCGGCAGCAAGTTTTTTTGCAAGAGGAGATGCTTTGACCCGGCCATTTCCATTCGCACCAGCATGCGCAGATTCCTGCGATGATTGTTGTTCCTGTTGTTGCTGTTGTTGTTGCGGTTTTGCATCTGCAGATACTCCACCTCCGCCTTTTGCTGAAGCTACAATACTGTTTACATCCACTTTCTTTTCATCACCAATTATGGCAAGCAATTCATTCACCTGGATCTTTTCACCCTGTTGTGCGCCGATGTGTAATAATTTTCCATCCTTATAACTTTCCAGTTCCATTGTTGCTTTATCGGTTTCGATTTCTGCAAGCAGCTCACCTTTTTTTACCGTATCTCCCACTTTTTTGTGCCATGCTGCAATCACTCCCTCTGTCATGGTATC
>CAZCKF010000541.1:1825-2400 GCA_964499155.1 uncultured Chitinophagaceae bacterium | reverse complement strand
AATTGTATTCTGTTACACGAGCAGCTTTTGCCAGTCAGGAAACTTTACGCTAAAAATAGCACTGGCGCCAAAGATGAAAGTTGAAAAAATCTATTTGAATTACAATGTACAGAAACAACAAATCGAAGACAGTATTTCAGTTACCGACTCGTTGATTTTCACAGGGATTGTCTATGAGCCTATCATGGCGACAATCTTTTTAAAGCTTAAGCCTCCAACAATCTATGCAAAGGGCAAACCAGTGAATGTTATCCTGCATCCGGGAGAAATAGAAATTGAATTCAAGAGTCTTTTTAATTATGTTATTCATAATTCTGTTGTTAATGAACAATTTGCTTTGTTGCAGCAAGAACTTAGAAAGATTGAAATCAATCCAAATGATATCTTTTCGTTGATGCCAACGAAGGATTCGATTGAATTGGAACTGAAGATGCAGCAGATTGATTCTGTAAATACAGCAAAAAAAACAGGTTTGCTTACAGATTTCATTCGAAAGGAGAAATCATCATTTGTTTCCTTATATGCAATTGAACAAATGATAAATATCGAATCAGAACTGGAAAAAATTGATTCTC
>CAZCKF010000541.1:0-1815 GCA_964499155.1 uncultured Chitinophagaceae bacterium | reverse complement strand
CTTGAGACTTCCTATGCAAAAAGAATTTCTGCTCGCCTTCAAAAAATATCAAATAAAGAAATCGGTAAGCCTGCAATAGAAATAGCACAACAAACGGTCGACAAAAAACAATTTAAACTTTCTTCATTGAAAGGGAAATATGTATTGGTGGATTTTTGGGCCAGTTGGTGTGCTCCTTGCAGACAGGAGAACCCCATACTTGTCAAAGCATATAAAAAATTCAAGTCGTGCAATTTCGAGATCGTCGGCGTATCCCTCGACGACGCAGACGGGAAGCAAAAGTGGATTGAAGCCATTAAAAAAGATGGTCTACCCTGGATTCATGTGAGTGATTTAAAAGGTTGGGAAAATGCAGCTGCACTTTCCTACGATATCAGATCAATTCCCCAAAATTTGCTTATCGACCCGGCTGGCATTATCGTCGCGAAGAACCTGCGCGGAGAACAAGTAGAAAAAGTATTGTCAGGTTTGTTGTGCAAGTAATTTATGAAATATCAATAATCAATCCTAAGTTCAAAGTTCAATGCTAAATGTTCATTAAGTGCCTCCTTACGAAACCTAATTGATCATTGAGCATTGAACATGGAATATTGAACATTCGTAAATCAGCCGCGCCCTCCTTAAATCATTAAAACATTTTTTACTTCACTTGAATCTGAATCTTGAGTCTTGAGTCTTGAATCTTTCTACTCGTCCGTTGTAACCCGAAATGTAATCTTCTGCTTCCTGTACGCTTTCACATAAATCCCATTATTAAAAGCAGGAGTCCACTTCGGTGCTTTTTTAATCACACGAATAGCTTCTTCTTCCATACCATATCCATGTGATGTAAGTGGTTTGATATTACTGATACTTCCATCCACGTCAACTACAAATTGGATCATTACAGGATAATCTCCTTCAGGTGCACCATTGTCGACCGGTGTGGTGCTGTTTAAGTTTCGTTCGAGGAAACGCACCCAGTCACCTTCAAACTTTGCTTCGATCTGAACGAAGACAAGTGGTTCATTGTCGGGTTTTTTGTCAATGATGATTTCCCTCCCATCATCAATGTCAGCCGGTTTTATAATTCCATCATCCTCGATACCATCAGTGGTAACGACATCAATTTTTGCATTTGCCAGATCGTCATTGTCTGGTGGCCTTTGATCCGGTGGCACCTGGTGATCAGGAACAATATCTGGAGGCGTGTGTTGAATGGAACGAACTTCCTCCCTGCGAGGTTGATCTCGAGGTGGTTCAATAACTTTTTCAATCTTGTCGGTTGGAATTTCAACCAGCACAACAACAGGAATATCAATTTGCGCACTGTTCGCTGACAATTTTTTCGAAAGAAAAATACTTCCAGTAAGTGTTATTGCAACTGCTGAAGTAATAAGCAAGGCGCGTGCAATTCGCTTGTTGTAATTAGTGCGAAGATCATATGCGCCATATTCTTTGTTCCTGTCTTCAAACAACAGGTCAAGCACATTTGCGGAAAGAATTTTGTTTGGTTCCATAAACGTTGATTTATTATTAGATTCCTTTTTCCTAAAGAATCCATAAGAAAATCAACATCATAATCGGGAATTGTACAGTCGAATTTTGAGGAACAACTTATCGTTATATGAGATGCGGAATTCGTTGTATTCCATAAAAAGAAAATGTCCAATGTACAATGTCCAATATCCAATGCTTCGTAACATGATTCATAGAAAACCGGGTATCTCCATTCTCCGGCAGAGCACATCGTACAGTACATCGTATATCTTACATTCCTGAAATGTCCAATGTACAATGTCCAATATCCAATGCTTCGTAACATGATTCATAGAA
>CAZCKF010000540.1:0-2403 GCA_964499155.1 uncultured Chitinophagaceae bacterium | reverse complement strand
TTGCTGGGATATGAATCATTAAAACAGGAACATGGTGATAAACCGAATTTTTATATCGATATGGCGATCTATTTCCATAAAGCAGGTTACGAACAGAAGGCCATGTCGATTTTAACAGAAGCCAGTGAAACGGCGAATGGTGCAGAAATGGCCATGCGAGCAATAGGTTATGTTCTAGAAAGCTGGAAGAATTTTGATGAAGCAGCAATAATATATAAAGGCATGCTGGATATGCGAAAAGATCTGCAGACATCCCGCGATCTTGCACTGGCGTATTACCAGGGAGGTCACCTCCAACTTGCTGTCAATACACTTTATGAAGCAATATTGGTTCCAAATGAAAATGCTTATCACCATTTTGAAAGAAAAACAATCCTGCTCAATGACCTGAATGCAATTGTGTCCATGCATCGTGAAGACGTGGATGTTTCATTCATTCCACAAACGCTGTTAAGGCCACTCCCTGTTGACCTGAGAATTGTTGTTGATTTCAACAGCGGAAATTCAAATGGAATGAGTGTAAAAGAACCCGATGGAAAATTGGTTCAAACTAACTACAATCACACATATCAGAAAGGAGGGATCATTACAGGTTATTATAGTGGCACAAAAGAATACATGGTCCGGGATGCAAAAAAAGGAAAGTATGTAATCCAGGTACCACACTATGATCAGGATATTGAGGATACACCAGGTAAACCTCCTTTTATGTTAAGGATTGTAACCTATAGAGATTTTGCAAATCCAAAACAGAAAATGAAGATTGAAAATGTAATTCTCAACAACCAGTACGGAATGATTGATGTTGCTGAAATAATTTTTTGAGAGATAAGGTTAGATCAAATTGACTAATTAATTAAAAGCCCCAAACCGGGGCTTTTAATTTTATAGAAAAAGAAAGTCTTAGAATGCTGAACTGGTCAGCAACTATATTCCGGGGCACATCATTTGATAATCTAATTGGCGACAATTAGCAGAAATTAGCGATAATTAGCGGTAGAAATGGCAAAACTTAGTCTCAGTGGTAAACAACTCAGGAAAATAGGATACCCGGAAGGACCTGTGATCTCAGTTGCAATGAATATTATGGAAAAAAATTTCAAGCATCTTGCTGAGGCTGATGCCCTGGAAATTCTTGCTGCCATTTTGCAAAGTCCAAATGAATATGCAAACGATCCGATTCTTGGACTCATTGCAAAGACGTTGTTACCTAAACCTGTAACTGATGGAGACGAGATCCCTTTGAATAAACAGGGGATTCAATTCAGCATTTTTGGAAATGAATACATTGAAGCGGGAGCGATTGACCAGATGAACAATGCGGCGAGGTTACCGGTTTCTGTTGCAGGGGCATTAATGCCAGATGCACATGCTGGTTATGGACTACCCATTGGCGGGGTGCTGGCAACAGAAAATGTGGTCATTCCCTATGGAGTCGGCGTGGATATCGGGTGCAGGATGTGTTTGTCCATTTTTCAAATGAATCCAAAGGAATTATCGGAAAGAGAAAAATATTTTACACGTGAGTTGAACGAAGCAACTTTGTTTGGTGCAGGAAGAGAATTCAGCAGCATCATTGAACACGAAGTGATTGAAAGAAAAGATTTCGAAGAAAATGCATTGCTGAAAGGATTGCAGTTGAAAGCCGCAAAACAATTGGGTTCTTCAGGTTCAGGTAATCATTTCGTTGAATTTGGTGTAGTGGAAATTGAAGAGCGGGATGAAATTTTTGATATACCGGCAGGCAAATATCTTGGTTTGCTTTCACATTCAGGTTCACGTGCGTTGGGAGCCAACATTGCAAATCATTACACGAAAATTGCAAAGGCTAAAAGAAAATTACCTGGGGAAGCTTCCAACCTTGCCTGGCTGACTTTGGATGAGCAAGAAGGTATTGAATACTGGAATGCAATGAATCTCGCGGGAGATTATGCTTCTGCCTGTCATCACATCATTCATGATAAAATTGCGAGGCAACTGGGAGAAGGTCCTTTGAAAAGAGTAGAGAATCACCACAATTTTGCATGGAAAGAAATGGTGAACGGTAAGGAAGCAATTGTTCATCGTAAAGGTGCCACACCTGCAGGAAAAAATGTTCTTGGAATCATTCCAGGTTCTATGACTGCACCCGGTTTTATTGTAAAAGGAAAAGGCGAAACTGCTTCCATTAATTCGGCATCTCATGGTGCAGGAAGAAGAATGAGCAGGTCTGCTGCATTAAAATCAATTACACATGATTCACTGAATACAGTTTTGAACAAACATGGTGTTAAGCTCATCGGTGGCGGTTTGGATGAAGCACCGGATGCTTACAAGGATATACACGTTGTGATGAAAGCACAACAACAACTCGTTGATGTTGTGGGTGTTTTTCATCCCAGGATCATGAAAATGGATGGTGCA
>CAZCKF010000539.1:0-2403 GCA_964499155.1 uncultured Chitinophagaceae bacterium | reverse complement strand
TTATGAAAACATTGAGACGCCGCTTATCTACCAGGACTACAAAGGTTCAGAAAGAAAAGCAATGGTGGCTGACATGCTGGATCGATTTGGCATTGTTGGGAAAAAAGATCTTTTCCCAAACCAGTTATCAGGTGGACAACAGCAACTTGTGGGTATTGCTCGCGCATTGATTGCAAAACCATCTTTGATCCTTGCAGATGAGCCAACCGGCAACCTGAATTCAAAACAGGGAGAAGAGATCATGGAATTATTTTCGCAGCTAAATAAAGATGATAAAGTATCCATCATACAGGTTACACACTCAGAAAAAAATGCATCTTATGGAAGCCGCGTCATTCATTTATTGGATGGGCGTATTGAAAAACAGACAAACTAATAAAAAGAACAATGAAACGATTTAATTGGTTAGTGCTTGCTGTCATCACATGCAGTGGCGTATATGGGCAGCAAAAAACCCTGTCATTGAAAACGGCAATTGAAACAGCAATTGCAAACAATCTCGATGTAAGACAGCGATCACTTACAATGGAAACGAGCGAGGTAACCTGGAAACAAGCCAAAGGAAACCAGCTTCCTGATCTGATTGCAAATGTTAATCATGGTATCAACCAGGGGCGCAGCATCGATCCGTTTTCGAATACATATGTAAATGAGAATATCACATTTGCAAATTATAATCTGAGCAGTTCAGTGATTTTATTCAGTGGTCTTGCGTTGAAACACACAACTGCTGCATCACGACTCGAATACGAGGCAAGCAAACTTGAATTGCAACAGGAGAAAGATAATATCACTTTAAATGTTATTCTAGCATACCTGCAGGCATTAACCAATGAAGAATTGGTAAAGCAATCAGCCAGCCAGGTTGGGCTAACGCAGCAACAAGTAACAAGGCTTGAGGTGCTTGACAGGCAGGGATCAATAGCTCCTGCATTGTTATTTGATCTGAAGGGTCAACTCGCTAACGATGAATTGTCTGTAATTGATAATCGCAACTCTTTCGAAGCAGCAAAGCTTCGATTATCACAGTTGATGAATATTCCTTACGACAGGAACCTGCAACTTGAAAAACTAGAAAATTTTCAACCCGGCATGTATGGTGCGGAAATAGAAGCTGTATTACAATCAGCCATGCAACAACTCGCAATGGTGCGTGGTGCGGAAACCAGAACGAGGGCTGCAGAAAAACGAGTTGATGCCGCGCGCGGAAATTTTTCTCCAACTATTTTTGCAGGTGGAAATCTTGGAACAAATTATTCAAGTGCAGCCAACACGCAGGTGTTGCAAAGTGTGACAGATGTTCCCGGGGATAATTTTGTAAATATCAACGGGACGATCTACCCCGTTTTTGTACAGGACAAAAAATTTGTTGCTGAGAAAATTGGTTATGGCAACCAGTTTAAAAATAATTATGGTACTACGTTTAACCTCGGGGTTCGATTTCCGATCATCAATGCCCACCAGGCGCGCAACAGTGTTGCGTTGGCAAAAATTAATTTAAAAGCCGCAAACGTAGCTGAAGAAGCGATGAAAGTTTCTCTGCGCAATGCAGTTGAAGAAGCATTCTTCAATATGAATGCATCGTTCGAACGTTACCAGGCACTTCAAAAACAGGTCGAAGCTTTTTCACAATCATTCCGTGCAGCCGAAGTCCGTTTCAATGCAGGTGTTGGAAGTGTTGTGGATTACCTGATTGCAAAAAATAATCTCGACCGCGCGAATACAAATTTGATTGCTGCGAGATATGATTATGCGTTACGGACGCGGATCATTGATTATTACCAGGGAAAAGCAGTTTGGTGAAAGATTCGAGACTCAAGAATCAAGATTCGGATTCAAGGGAAGTGAGAAGGGTAAATGTTCAAAGGGGACGTGGTTGATTGGTGGGAATGTTCAATACGCAATGTTCAATTTTCAATGCTCATTTTGAGAGGCCCTCATTTTCTACAGTTCACATTACGAAGCGTTCGGACCCTGGACCTTGTATCTTCGAACTTGCGTCAGCATGGACCTTTTGAAGATTTGCTTATTTATCCACTCCGATATTAAACGACCGGCCCCGTAGGGGCCTTATCTTTGTGGAAACGTACAAGTATAGGAAACAGGGCTCCGTAGGAGTCCTCCTTTTAAATTCCGAATTAACGTATTAGATTTCGTCGGAAGCCCTTGATTTATAATGCCCGAAGCTTACAGCCTTTTTCTGTTCTTTTACTTTCTCAACTGCCTTCTTCACCTTCTTTTCATTCTTCCGCAAATTATAAGCGACGGACACACGTACATTTTTTGTACGACTCTGTGATTCACTTTCAAGCGTGAAATTTTTACCGTAGGTCGTTGTTGTGAATTGTTGTTGAGAAAAAAGATCTATGAGGTTTAAGCTGATCGTCATTTGCTTATTCAGCC
>CAZCKF010000538.1:0-2409 GCA_964499155.1 uncultured Chitinophagaceae bacterium | reverse complement strand
AGGTTGCCGTAAAATTATCTGGCAATGAAGTGAATGCAGCAATTGCTGGTATTGAAAAAGTATGGAACAGCTTTTCATCTGATTATCCATTTAGTTATGATTTCATCGATGAAAATTTTGGTGAAATGTACCAGGCTGAAGAAAAACTCAGTGACCTGATGGTGATCTTTACCATCGTTGCCATCATCATTGCATGTCTTGGATTATTTGGACTGGCAACAAATGCAGCAGAACAGCGTATCAAAGAAATTGGTATTCGCAAAGTTCTTGGAGCAAGTGTAAACAACCTGGTCGGATTGCTTTCAAAAGATTTTCTCAAGCTCGTTGGTATTTCACTGCTGATTGGTATTCCAATAGCGTGGTGGGTTATGTCTGGCTGGTTGCAGGATTTCGCATATCGTGTTGGAATGAGCTGGTGGATGTTTGCCGGGGCAGCAATCGGAGCAATTTTAATTGCATTTGTAACAATCAGTTTTCAGGCGGTTCGTGCTGCGATTGCGAATCCGGTGAAGTCGTTGAGAACCGAATAAAAGCTATTGGCTTTTGCCAGCCCGGATGACCGGTCGGACGGGGCTGTTAGCTTTTGGAGACAACTAACGAGAATTCAAGATTTGAGGATGTTTTTTGAGAGGCGAAAGACGAGAGACGAGGCTTTGTACGAAGATGAAAAATTATAGCAATGATTATGTTATACGAGGAATAACGAGAAACGAGAAACCAGAAACTAGAAACAACCTTTCTGTCATTGCGTGAAAATAAACCACCATTATGTTTAAGAACTTTATCAAGATTGCCTGGAGAAATCTCACGAAGAATCGCGTGTTCTCCATTTTAAACATCGCGGGTCTGGCAATTGGGCTCTCCTGTTTTTTAATGATCGCCTTATATGTGCTCGATGAATTAAGTTTTGACAAACATTTTGCCAACAGCAATCGCACTTACCGCATTAATTCAGATATCACATTCGGCGGCACCGATTTGAAGTTGCCAGTTAGTTCTGATATGACAGGCCAGGTGTTAAAGAAGGATTTCCCGGAAGTGGAACAATACACGCGCGTCTATAATTCAGAAGGATCAAAATTGGTCAAGAAAGGAAATGAATTTATTAATGAGAATGATGTGGCGCATGCCGATTCCACATTTTTTGAAGTCTTTCAACTGCCGGCCCTTGCAGGTGACCTTAAAACTGCATTGAATGAACCCAATACAGTCGTAGTGAGCGAATCAGCGGCAAAAAAATATTTTGGATCAACAGACGTAATTGGTAAAACATTACAGGCTGGTGAAGAGGAAAGGGACATTTATAAAATAACAGCAGTTATAAAAGATATACCGCGAAACACACATTTTCACCTCGACTTCATCTTTTCAATGGACAATGTAAATTATGGCTGGGGCAATTTCCTGAGTCATAATTTTCACACCTACCTGCTTTTGAAAAAAGGAGTTGATGCAAAAGCATTTGAGAAAAAAGCATTTGATTCCTATATAACCAATTATGTAATTCCGCAAGCATCCCAGATCATGCAAATTAAGAGCATGGATGATTTTGAAAAAGCGGGAAACAAACTTGAATATTCCCTGATTGGATTAAAAGAAATTCACCTTAAATCTGACAGGTCATTTGAATTGTCAGCAGGCGGAAATATCCAATACGTTTACATATTTTCTGCTGTCGCACTGTTCATCCTGTTGATCGCCTGTATCAATTTTATGAACCTGACCACAGCGAGGTCGATAACACGGGCAAGAGAGGTTGGTATCAGGAAAGTACTCGGAACAGAAAAACGAAAACTGATCTTTCAATTCCTGAGCGAATCCACCCTCATGGTTTTTATTGCGCTAATTGTTGCCATCGGCATTGTATTTCTCGCGATGCCGGCATTTAACGATATCGCATCAAAACAAATGACAGGAAGAGATATGTTCTCACCGATCATTCTCCCGGTTTTGATCGCACTTCCATTCGTGGTTGGATTACTTGCCGGAAGCTACCCTGCTTTTTATCTCTCCGCTTTTCGCCCGATTGAAGTACTGAAAGGTAAGTTCCGCGCATCAGCTGGTGGTGCAAGAATCCGCAGCGTGCTTGTTGTCTTCCAATTTGTGGCTTCCATCATTCTTATAGTTGGAACAATTGTCGTATACAGGCAAATTAATTATATACAAACAAGCAATCTTGGATTCAGCAAAGACCAGGTGCTCATTATTAATGGAACAGGTTCCCTGGGTAATAATGCAGAAGCATTTAAAAATGAAATGCTCAATTTACCTGGGGTAAAAAAAGGAAGCTACAGTGGTTACCTGCCTGTTCCTTCTGCAAGAAATGACAATTCATTTTCCACCGAATCAGTCATGAATGAAAAGAATGGTTTTAATATGCAGGTGTGGCGTGTGGATCACGAATACCGT
>CAZCKF010000537.1:0-2420 GCA_964499155.1 uncultured Chitinophagaceae bacterium | reverse complement strand
AACCAATTGCAGTTTTTTCTGCTACATCATGGTCAGGATTTGATTGTACTGCGGCGAGTGGGGGAGACAATTTATTCCAGCAATTGTTTCCAACAGGTGCATGGGGTAAAACTTTTTTGACTGCACCATTTATAGATCGTCCTTATGACATCATTCGCGTGTATACAAAAAATGATGCGACGATCGTAAATAAAACAGAAGCGGGAATTACAAGTCAACTGACCAACTATAATACCAACGGAAAGTATTTCGAATTTAAAACAACAAACCCCACACTTCTGGAAGCGAGTGAACCTGTTCAGGTTGCACAATACATCGTATCACAAACCTGTGATCCACTTCCCAACGATCGCCAGGCAGATCCGGAAATGACCATGCTGAATCCAATCGATCAAACGCTCAGCAAGATCACCCTGTTTTCTGCACATGCGACCTACGTTCCACCAGGGCAGACGCAGGTAAACAGGCATTTTTTAAATATTATTATTCCAACTGTAAAAGCGTCAACACTAAAAATAGATGGCGTTACACCAAACGCTCCATTTATTCCAATTCCAAATACAACATATTCATATTTGCAGGAAGATGTGACAAGCAGTTCTGCATTTAATCCTGTACATACGATTGAAGCAGATACTGGTTTTACTGCAATCGCCTATGGATATGGAAACGTTGAATCATACGGTTACAACGCCGGAACCAATGTTGTTGACAGATACCAGTTCATGTCGGTGCAGAACCAGTACTCCACAGTTAATTTTCCAGCAAGCTGCGAGGGTACTCCTTTTTTCCTGTCAATGACCTTCCCTTACGAACCTGATACCATCACCTGGAATTTTGGTAGTCTGGGATTTCCTGCTGTAACACTTGCTAACCCATCATACGATTCTACGTGGGTAGTGGACGATAAGACATTGTATCAATACCAGCTACCGCTTCCCTATACGATTCACACTCCCGGTACATATCCAATTTCAGTAACTGCTGTAAATCCAACAAGTGATAATTGCAGCGGACAACAGGTGATCGATTTCGACCTGCAAATATTTCCTCCACCAACATCCTCTTTCACCTTTACTGTGAGTGGTTGTGCAACAGACACTGTATATTTTACCGATCAATCAAACAGCAACGGACGTCCCGTTCAAACATATTTTTGGGATTTTGGCGACAACACGACTTCTGATGTTCAAAATGCAAAACACAAATACACAGGACCGGGATCATATATCGTAAAACATTCCATCATCACCGACGTTGGTTGTATCTCTCCTGTAGTTGAAGAAATTGTTTCGCTTACACCTCCACCAGTTGCCGGCTTCACAGTTAGTGCAGGAAGTTGTGCCGGAGCATCAATAACATTCACTGACGCATCTACTCCAAACCCGGGAAATACATTACAAACATGGTTCTGGGATTTTGGTGATGGCAGCCCACTTGTTCAGGTAAATTCATCCGCAGCTCAAACGCATACATACAACAATCCTGGAATTTATAATGTAAGTCTCGTTGTTGAAACAAGTACAGGATGTAAAAGTTTCCCTCAGGTTCATCAACTTGTAATCGGGCCTCAACCTCGTGCTGCATTTACGTTCCCTGCGTCTGTTTGTTTGCCTTCAGGTGCAACTCAGTTTACCAATACTTCAACCATTTCAGACGGTACGCAGGCACAGCTCACCTATCTCTGGGATTTTGGTGATGGTGGAAGTTCAACAGCACAAAATCCTATTCACGCTTATACAAGCATTGGTCCATTCAACGTAACACTCACAGCAACGTCAAACAATGGTTGTGTTCATGACACTACAATTGTAATGAATTCAATAAATGCACAACCAGTGGCTGCATTCAGCGTTGACAGTATTGAAAGTTGTATGGGCGGTACAGTGAACTTTACCAATCAAAGTACAGTAACACAAAGCTCAGTCACAGGATGGAATTGGGATTTTGGCGATGGCGGCTTGTCAACAGCTGAGAATCCAACTCACCAGTATTCAGCTCCTGGTACATACACTGTTACACTGGTTGTAACATCTGCAGATAATTGTGTTTCGGCACCATTGCAAAAAACAATTACTGTATTGCAATTGCCGACAGCATCATTTACGATTTCAAATCCTTTGTGTGCGGCTCAAAATGTAACTTTCACAAGTACTTCAACACCAGTTGCCGGATCAATTACGCAATACAACTGGAGTGTAAATGGGAATTCCATCCCTGGTGGTCAAACAGCAAACTATACACCACCGAACGCAGGTGCATATACTGTTCAGTTGTCGGTAACAACCGATAAAGGATGTACAGGAACTGCATCGACTACAATGAATATTAATCCGAAACCAAATGCGGATTTTGCAACTCCTGTTATTTGTTTACCATCGGGTACAGCGCCATTTAATAATATGACCACGATGAGTGAT
>CAZCKF010000536.1:0-2426 GCA_964499155.1 uncultured Chitinophagaceae bacterium | reverse complement strand
CCACTTCACCAATACGCAATTTGGGTCCCTGCAAGTCTGCGAGTATTGAAATGTTGTACGGTTCTGTTTTATTCATCTGCCGGATAAAATCAATGATCTTCTTTTTATCCTCATGCGATCCATGCGAAAAATTCAACCTGAAAACATTCACGCCACACTTCACCAGTTCCAGCAACTTATCATAGGTGTCACATGCCGGTCCCACCGTCGCCACAATTTTTGTGCGGTGATAGGTGTGTTCGATACCGGCGGCTTTGTCCATGCCTTTGTGGAAATATTTATCTATATTTTTACTCATTGCACATTTGTTGGTGGAAAAGGGATTAAATACTTTTCCAATTTCTGATTTCTAATTTCTTAAGCCTTGCTGCGATCAACTAGCCTTTTCCTTTTATTTAGCAGATTTTTGGTTTCTAGTTTCTCACCATTGCCTTCGGCAATGGGTTAGTTTCTTGTTTCTGCGTTAGTGTTATTCTATTTTGTCCTGTCTTTAAATTTTAGTCCTTTTAATTCCGCATTATTTAAATATTGAATCAAATTTGCAATTCTTGCGGTAAGTTTTCTATAATCAATAACTAATTGATTCGCGGTCTGTTGATTCCAATAACCATTGATAACACCTCTTAAAATTTGAGACATGGTTTCTCCAGCTGACCCTTTCGCGATGCTTAAATGATTAATATACTCCAGCCTGCTATCTCTTTCATGTCCTTCAGCAATATTATCCATTACAGATCCTGCAGATGCCAGAATTTGATATTTAAATTTAAAGTCTTTAGAAATTTCGGGTCCTTTAGTTAATTCGAAGATTCTCGTGTACAATTTCATAGCCTCTTGCCAAATTATTAAATCCCCAAAATAAGTTACAGTTGCCATGTAAGGAGGTAGTTCCAGAAACGAGAAACCAGAAACCAGAAACAATTTTTGGTTCTACATTAAACATACACAGTAGCTTTCCCCCAACAATGATGTTTCCACCCTACGATGCCAGTATTTTCACAATTTTCATCCACTCCTCATTAATCCTGCTTTTACTCTTCACAGCATTCTCAAGAGGAATGTAGTTCACTTTATTATTCAGCAATCCAACAAAGACATTGTAACGACCTTCCATCAGTGATTCGACGGCGTGGTAACCCATGCGGCTTGCAATTAATCGATCGATGCAGGACGGTGATCCGCCGCGTTGAATGTGACCGAGAATACAGACACGTGCTTCGGCCTGCGGAATTTTTTCCTTGATGTATTTCGCCAGTTCATTGGCGCCACCAAATTCATCACCTTCTGCAACTACGATAATATTCACCAGTTTTTTGCGACGTTCATTGCTGATAAGATTTGAAATCAGGTCATCAACATTTGTTTTTCTCTCAGGAATCAAAATATGTTCAGCACCTGTTGCAATTCCGCTGTGCAAGGCAATGTAACCTGCATCCCTGCCCATTACTTCAACAATAAACAACCTGTCATGTGCATCTGCTGTATCACGTATTTTATCAATTGCCTCAACAGCAGTATTTACCGCTGTATCAAAACCAATTGTAAAATCTGTTCCGTAAATGTCTTTGTCAATCGTACCTGCAATGCCCACACATGGGATGTCATGTTCCTGGCTGAATTGTACGGCACCACGAAATGAACCATCACCACCAATGATGACGAGACCGTTAATTCCTCTTTTCTTTAAATTTTGAAATGCGGTTTTACGACCCTGCTTTTCGTAAAAATCTTTGCATCGTGCTGTTTTTAAAACAGTACCGCCACGCTGAATAATATTTGCGACAGAACGTGATTCAAGTTGGGTTATGTCATCTTCAATTAACCCCTGGTAGCCCCGCATTATCCCAAACACTTCAAGTTTGTGATACAATCCTGTTCGTACTACTGCTCGGATAGCTGCATTCATTCCCGGGGAGTCGCCGCCTGATGTAAGAACGCCAATCTTCGTAACCTTTTTTGCCATTGCTGTTAACGTGCTTGTTAAGTAAACGACAAGCGATTAGTTTTTACATGGATGGTTTTTTCGCCTTGTGTTTTCTCGTTAATTAGCGTCAAATGTAACGGATTTGAGGGTATTGTGTTCTCTCTACACTTGCCAGTGGAAAACCTTTGACAACCTCTGGACAATCCATACCTGTTTATCTGTTACATTGAAGGTAATTTGAATGATATTATTGACTTTAATCATTTACATATGAAAAGGTTACTCCTGTTTTTGTTGGTTCTAACAACTGTTCAGGTTTCAGCACAGTTAACTTATCCCACTACAAAGAAAGTTGATACAACTGATGACTACCATGGTCAGAAAATAGTTGATCCATACCGATGGCTGGAAGATGACAACAGTGAAGAGACAAAAGCGTGGGTTGAAGAACAGAATAAGGTAACTAAATCATACCTCGAATCAATTCCATACCGTGATAAAG
>CAZCKF010000535.1:521-2426 GCA_964499155.1 uncultured Chitinophagaceae bacterium | reverse complement strand
GATGATCTGCTCGAAGCAATCCGTGAGATCCAGGAAACACTTCCTAAGGATGTAAAGATTCATACCGATGTTTTCCAGCAACGAAACTTTATTGTCAATTCAATTACAAATGTTGAACATGCATTGCGCGATGGATTCATACTCGTCATAATTATTCTTTTCCTGTTCTTGCTGAACTTAAGAACAACAGTGATTACGCTTACTGCAATTCCCCTGTCATTGATCATTACAGCAATTGTTTTTAAACTCTTCGGCATTTCAATCAACACCCTTACATTGGGAGGACTTGCAATTGCCATCGGTGAACTTGTGGATGATGCGATTGTTGACGTGGAAAATGTTTACAGGCGGTTGAAACAGAATTGGGCTTTGCCAAAAGAACAGCAAAGGTCTTTGCTTAAAGTAATTTATGAGGCCAGCAGTGAAGTGAGGAATTCTATCGTATATGCCACCATTATAGTTGTGCTTGTATTTATTCCGTTGTTTTATTTGCAAGGAATAGAGGGGAGAATATTCGCGCCTCTCGGCATTGCATATATCACTTCGATTATTGCATCACTATTCGTTTCTCTTACTGTAACACCTGCACTGTGCAGTTACATGCTGAGCAAACCCAGTCATTTGCGTCACGTTGATCTTAGATTCTGGAAACGAAAAAGTAATCGATCGATTATTCATCCAAGGTCAACCGATGATAGAGAAAAAATAATAAGGAACAATGGCATCAACACAAATATTGAACATGACAGTCCTTTGGTCAGGTGGCTGAAAAAACAGGATTTAAAAATACTTCACTGGAGTTTGAAAAGAACGAAAGCAGTCATTGTTGGATCTGTTTTACTAATCATCGCTGCTTTCGCCATTGTTCCATTTTTCGGTACTGAATTTTTACCGCAATTCAATGAAGGGAGTTTTACAGTTACGGTAATTGCACCCGCTGGAACATCCCTCGAGGAATCGAACAAAATCGGAAGTATTGCAGAAAAACAAATTTTAAAAGTGGAGGGAGTTGCACTTACGTCAAGAAGAACGGGGCGTGCAGAACTTGATGAGCATGCTGAACCACCAAGCTATTCCGAGATAGATGTGGCACTTGTAGATGATGAAAACAGTCGAAACCGCGATCAAATCCTTGAAGATATCAGGCATAACCTCGATGTACTTAAAGGAGTCAGCATAAATATTGGCCAACCAATTTCACACCGGCTTGACCATTTATTATCGGGTGTACGAGCCCAGGTGGCAATTAAAATATTCGGCAATGATCTGCTTGCACTTCGTTCAATTGCCAATGATCTTCAGAATATCATCACCGGTATTGACGGTGTGGTTGATTCCCAGGTAGAAAACCAGGTGATGACGCCGCAATTAATGATCAGGATCGATCGCGCTAAAGTGCGTCAATATGGACTACAGGTGGGTGAAGTTGCACAGGAACTCGAAACATTTTATAATGGAAAGCAGATAAGCCAGGTGATCGATGGACAACAAAGTTTTGACCTGGTTGTAAGAATCAATGATTCCGTGAGAACAAATATTGAAGAAATCAGGAACACCCCGGTAGCGACGTCCACCGGAGCATTGATTCCGCTGCACCAGATTGCAGATGTTTCACTGGAAAACAGCATCAATGTAATTAACCACGAAAACACCCAACGCAGAATAGTGGTCTCTGCGAATGTGCAGGACAGGGATTTGGGAAGCACCGTATCGGATATGAGAAATGCTGCGAAAAATAATTTACAGCTACCAGAAGGTTATTACATAGAATGGGGAGGTCAGTTTGAAAGTCAGCAATCAGCAACGAGATTAATAACAATTTTAAGCCTGTTTTCATTCGCGGGAATTTTTCTTGTCTTGTACAGCCATTTTAAATCATGGCAGATCACACTTCAAATCATGCTT
>CAZCKF010000535.1:0-511 GCA_964499155.1 uncultured Chitinophagaceae bacterium | reverse complement strand
ACATTCCACTTGCACTTATTGGAAGTGTTATAGCTGTTTTACTGACAGGTGGCATTTTTTCCATTGCTACTTTGGTTGGATTTATCACACTCACCGGGATCGCATCGCGAAATGGGATTATGATGATTTCACATTACATACACCTTGTAGAATATGAGGGTGAAAAATTTAATGATGAAATGATTATCCGCGGATCACAGGAGCGTCTTGTGCCTGTATTAATGACTGCGTTAGTGGCAGCCCTCGCACTGATCCCATTAACACTTAATCCGACTGCTCCCGGAAAAGAAATCCTGTACCCTGTTGCGACAGTAATATTAGGTGGACTGATAAGCTCAACCTTGCTTGATATTATCGTGACACCAGTAGTTTTTAAGCGATATGGGAAAAAAGCACTGGATGATTATTTTAAGGCGAAGAGTAAACAAGAGGAAATGTTATGAGAAAGAGAAACAGAAAGAGGGGAAGAGCGTTCCTGAATTTAATTCAGGGACAACCAGAGAATCGCAAT
>CAZCKF010000534.1:0-2428 GCA_964499155.1 uncultured Chitinophagaceae bacterium | reverse complement strand
CATGCCGACAACGGATCAACATATTACTTTACCAGAAGGAAGTATCGAGAAAAAAACGACCACGTTAAATCTCGGACCAACACATCCTGCAACGCACGGTGTATTTCAAAATATTCTTGAACTCGATGGAGAAAGAATTGTTTCTGCAACCCAAACCGTTGGCTACATCCATCGCGCTTTTGAAAAAATTGCAGAGCGCAGGCCATTATACCAGATCACGCCACTTACCGACAGGTTGAATTATTGTTCATCTCCCATTAACAACATGGGATGGCATATCACCTGTGAAAAATTACTTGGCATTCAAACACCGAAGCGTGTGGATTATCTCCGCATCATCATCATGGAACTCGCGAGGATCGCAGACCACCTCATTTGCAATTCTATTGTTGGTGTTGATACGGGAGCCTATACCGGATTTCTATATGTAATGCAGTATCGCGAATTGATCTATGAAATATGGGAAGAAGTGTGTGGTTCAAGGCTTACAACTAATATTGGACGCATTGGTGGATTTGAAAGAAACTTTAATGATATCTCATTTCAAAAACTGGAAAAATTCCTGAATGAATATCCAAAAGTGCTTGAAGAATTTGAAAACCTGTTTACACGCAACCGCATTTTCATGGAACGCACCATGGGTGTTGGGCCCATCAGTGGTGAACGCGCATTGAACTATGGGTTTACTGGCCCCAACCTCAGGGCTGCAGGTGTTGATTATGATGTTCGCGTTCATTCGCCCTACAGCAGTTATGAGGATATGGATTTTATAATTCCAGTGGGAAAAACGGGTGATTGTTATGATCGATATCTCGTACGCAACCAGGAAATGTGGCAATCACTGAATATCATTGAGCAGGCATACAGGAAGGTGCAGGAATTTAAAGGCGCAGAAGCCGAAGTGTATCATGCTGATGTTCCGGAATATTATTTACCGGAAAAGAAAGATGTGTACACCAAGATGGAAGCATTGATCTGGCATTTCAAGATCATTATGGGAGAAATAGACATTCCTCCCGGGGAAGTATATCAATCTGTGGAGGGAGGAAACGGTGAACTTGGTTTTTATTTGATCAGTGATGGCGGGCGTGCACCATTTCGTTTGCATTTCCGTAGACCCTGTTTCATTTATTACCAGGCCTATGAAGAACTGACAAAGGGAAGCATGTTGAGTGATGCGATCATAGTGATGTCGTCGTTGAATTTGATTGCTGGGGAAATGGACGGATAGAGAAAGTATTTTTGATTTTGGATTTTTGATTTTGGATTTCTTTTATTAGGAGAGTTCTTTTTTAATAGTAATCGGTTGTAATTCGAAAAAATTTGATTGTCATACTGGGCTTGCTGAATTGTCATACTGAGCTTGCCGAAGTAAACCGTGAAATCCTAGCTTAATCTTTAAAATCCGTGTTTATTATATGATTCAATTCTCAAACGAGAAGCTCCGGGAAGTAGAAAGAATCAAAGCTTTCTATCCGGAGGGGAAGCAAAAAAGTGCATTGCTTCCGCTGCTTCATCTGGCGCAGGATGAATTTGGCGGATGGCTGGATGTGCCTGTAATGGATTATGTGGCTTCGCTATTGAATATTCCTCCAATCGAGGTTTACGAGGTAGCAACTTTTTACAGCATGTATAATTTGAAGCCAGTTGGCAAATACATGTTTGAAGTTTGCCAGACAGGTCCGTGCATGTTGAATGGAAGTGATCAGATCATTGCTTATATAGAAAATAAACTTGGAATTAAACCAGGACAGACCACGGCAGATGGAATGTTTTCTTTGAAAACTGTTGAATGCCTTGGTGCTTGCGGATATGCGCCGATGATGCAGTTTGGAAAAACATACAGGGAACACCTGACGACAGCGAAAGTGGACCAGATCATTGAAGAATGCAGGAACCGTTCTGCACAGAATAATTAAATGTTTAGTCATGCAGATCAATCCATATTTCATGTTCAGCGGACAAACAGAGGAGGCGCTGAACTTTTATGCAAAAGCGTTGAATGGACAGATTGTTTACATGCAGCGATATGGTGATTCACCGATGCAGGATATGCATCCTGATAAGAACAAGATCATGCATGCAACTTTTCGCGGACAGGGTATTGAATTCATGGCAGCAGATACTCCGGGTGAAACAAGAGGCAGCGGAGTGATTCACCTGAGTTTGAATTGCGAAAGTCTTGAAGAACAGGAGAAGGTTTTTAATGGACTTGCAGAGGGAGGCACTGTAACGCTTCCTTTGCAGGATACTTTTTGGGGAGCGAAATTTGGAATGTTGACTGATAAATACGGAATAAACTGGATGTTTAACTATGACACCAACAAAAAGTCCTGAAACAAAAAAGGAAATGAGTCATGAAGATGATTCATGGCAATCAAGAGGGCTGGTAATTTTAATGCTTGTAATCGTGGGTGGTGTATTGCTC
>CAZCKF010000533.1:0-2465 GCA_964499155.1 uncultured Chitinophagaceae bacterium | reverse complement strand
GAATTGAATGAAAATTCCAGTTTCAAATCTGCTACGAAGCACTTGAACCCTTAAATGATTGAATCTTTCTTAAGCCTTTAATCTTGATTCTTTCCTGGACCTTGAAAGCCTGGACCCTGGACCTTTACACATTTATTCGTGCGCTGCCAGTATAGGAACTGTCGAATGATACACCAGCTTCTTGGTATGCCTGCTCTTAAACAAACCTTCAAGAAAAGAATGTTTGCGTGGTACTGTTACAAGGAGGTCTATATTTTTATCTTTTACTACCTGGTCAATCGCTTCGTGAAAATCATTCAGTCCAATGAAATAAAATTCAGGATTGAATTCTGCAAACATTTGCTCCATTTGTGCTTTTTCAGCCTGGTATTCTTCTGTGATCGATACATAATGTGAACTGTCCACATTAATTACATGCAGTTTTGGATTAAACAACTGTAGAACTGCTTTTATTGGCATGCTCGGCGTGGTCATTCTTACATTTTTGAAATCAGATGTGAGTGCCACATTTTTAATTGTCTTGAATTTTGCATCAGGTGGAATGATCAGCACAGGTGCAACATTGCGGTCAACCAGTTTTAGAGTATTGCTTCCCATAAAAACCTGCTCAAGTCCGGTTCTGCCCGTGATTCCCATAATAACCAGGTTGGCCTGTCTATGCCTTACAACTCTCTCGATTTCATCAATAACATCGGAACCTTCCACTGCTACGGTCTCTACTTTTATGGCACCTTCTTTGGTTAGTTGTTCCTTCAGGTTGTGAAGTGATTTATCTGCTGTATCCTTATGTGCAGCCTTTTCATAAACATGGTATAACACGATATTGGCGCCGTATGCGCCTTTGAGCATATTTGCAGCAAATCGAGCTGCATTATCGGATGTTGGGGAAAAATCAGTTGGAACAATTACCGTATTCATTCGCTAAGGGTTTTTTAAAGTGCGTAAAGGTAATAGGAATGGAAGGATTTGTTTAGAATTACAGGATTTCAAAAGTCTTCCTGATTGAAAAATTATATCCTTCATTTTTATCCACTTTTCATTCACAAACACATATAATCCTTTAATCCTTAACCAATCCTGATCATCCTGTTAATACTATGTTCATTACTTCGAGACCTTTACAAATAGTAAAACTTAAATTCGCCACCATAAAAGAGATAAAAACGTGCGTTTAAAATCACTGGAAATTAAAGGGTTCAAAAGCTTTGCTGACAAGACCGTCATCAATTTTGATGATAATATTACTGGTATTGTCGGGCCCAACGGTTGCGGAAAGAGCAATATAGTGGACAGCATACGCTGGGTGATAGGGGAACAGAAAATCAGCCATTTAAGGTCGGAAAACCTGGAAAGCCTTGTATTTAATGGCTCCAAGACCCGGTCTTCAAGTGGTTTGGCAGAGGTAAGTCTCACGTTCGAGAACACCAGGAACCTTCTTCCAACCGAGTTCAGCACTGTCACCATCACGAGGAAATTCTATAAAAATGGCGAAAGTGAATACCGGCTCAATGACGTTCAGTGCCGCTTGAAAGACATTCAAAACCTGTTTCTGGATACGGGTATATCAACTGACAGTTATGCGATCATTGAACTGGGAATGGTTGATGACTTAATAAAGGATAAAGAAAATAGTCGCAGACGGATGCTGGAGCAAGCTGCTGGAATATCCATTTATAAAACCAGGAAAAGAGAAGCCAGACTGAAACTGGATGCGACAGAACAGGACCTGGCGAGGATTGAAGACCTTTTATTTGAGATCAACAACCAGCTTAAATCACTGGAAAACCAGGCAAAAAAAGCTGAGAAATATTATGAGATCCGAAAGGATTATCGCGAAGTAAGCATTGAACTTGCTAAGGCCGCTTTGGAAGGTTTCAATATTACCTATAAGGAATTGAATGACCAGCAACAGGCTGAGACTGATAACCGCATTCGTATTGAAACAGATATTGCTGGTGAAGATGCAGTACTTGAACAGGAGAAACTTGCATTTGTTGAACAGGAAAAAGCGTTGCAATCCATGCAACATGCTTTTAATGACCTGGTACAGACTGTAAGAACAAAAGAAAATGATAAGAATCTCGCCGCCCAGCGATTGCAATACTTAAAAGAAAGAGAGCAGAATCACCAGGAATTTCTTGAGAAAGCTGCCGGCCAGGTAAAAGGAATTGATGAAAGCATTGCATTTTCCCAGATGCAACTTGAAGAAGAGAATAAAAAATTTGAAGGACTCAGCAATGAATTACAGGAATTGAGAAACCTGGTAGATGCAAAGCGTGCAGTGCTGGATGAAAAAAGAAGTACGCTCGATTCACTTCGTTCCAATTACCAGCAGGTTCAGCGTCAACAATTCGATGC
The DNA here is from genome assembly GCA_964499155.1 of uncultured Chitinophagaceae bacterium. Taxonomy (GTDB): domain Bacteria; phylum Bacteroidota; class Bacteroidia; order Chitinophagales; family Chitinophagaceae; genus CAZCKF01. Next base: position 107 of record CAZCKF010000533.1, on the reverse strand, counting down.
AGAGAAAAAAGTGGCTGTGGCAGATACATCGATACAGAATTTGCAACGCGTCATTCACCAACTCGAAGATGAACGTCACCAGCGGGAAGAACAACGTAAACATCTTG
>CAZCKF010000532.1:0-2477 GCA_964499155.1 uncultured Chitinophagaceae bacterium | reverse complement strand
GGTGAATGCCATGGCATATAAATTGAAAGACTATGGAGCACCGAATTTATTTAAATTCGTTCGCCTAAATAAATTGATGATAAGAAACCAACATTGCTCATACTTGCTGCTGGGATGGCCTCACGTTACGGAAGCATGAAACAGATAGAAAGTTTTGGTCCAGGTGGTGAAACGATCATGGATTATTCGATCTATGATGCAATTCGCGCCGGTTTCGGTAAAGTAGTATTTATTATCAGGAAGGATTTTGCAGACAATTTCAAAAAATTATTTGCGGCTGACCTCGAAGGAAAGATCGATGTTGATTACGTGTACCAGGAAATGGATTCATTTGTACCGCCAGGCATTGATCCTTCAACACGACAAAAGCCCTGGGGAACTGCGCATGCAGTGTTGTGTGCAAAGGAAGTTATCAAAGAACCTTTTGCAGTGATAAATGCTGATGATTTTTACGGGCAGGATGCATTCAAAAAGGCAGCAGATTTTTTAAATAACCAATGCAGTCATGACCTCCAGGCGCTGGTGGGATATGAATTAATAAAAACACTTTCTGAACATGGGACTGTGAGTCGCGGCGTGTGTAAAGTGGATGAAGAAGGAAATCTTGTTTCTATTCGAGAGATGACTAAAGTTGCAAAAGAAGGCGAAAAAATATTTGACAAATCAGGTGATGCCCCTGAAGAAATTCCGGTTGCTTCCAAAGTTTCTATGAATTTCTGGTGTTTTCATCCTTCCATTTTTAATATAACTGAAAATCTGTTTGTTCAATTTGCAAAACAAAACAAGGACAATCCTAAAGCAGAATTTTTCATTCCAATTGTTGCTGACGAATTCATTCGTTCCGGAAAAGGAAAGATCATCGTTATTCCAACATCATCACAGTGGTTTGGTGTTACGTATAAAGAAGATGCACCTGTTGTGAAGAAAAGTCTTGATGAATTGGTAGATAATAAGGAATACCCGGGGAAATTGTGGGAGAATGAGAAGTCGTTTAAGGTCGAGGCACCCTAAAATTTAGAAGAGAGGCGAGGGACGAGAGGCGAGGCTTTATAGGAGCGAGTAAGTCTTTCCTTAACAAGAGGTCTAAACTAAATGTAAGTTTTGTACAAAATGCAACTTGCAATTGACAACTGGCAATGCTTCTTAGATGCGAGAGACATTGTCAACAGGTATTAATGAGGAAATATACAACTGCCTTAATTAGCCTGGATCAGTATGGAAATATGAATTAGGAATTAATAAATCAGTTTCAAATTGCTTTGAACATATCCGTGTAATCCGTCTTAATCTGTGTAATCAAAATCAGAAAGAGAAAGAGAAAGAGAAAGAGGGAAACTTCGATATTATAAACCTTCTGCAAATTGCTTTAAGCGTATCCGTGTAATCCGTCTTAATCAGTGTTATCATTTCAGAAAACAACATCGAAGAAAGAAAACCATTTTCAAGTTGAAGTTCACTATTGACTTTTCACTATTCACCCAATTAGAAACCACGAACGTGTTTAATTGACCTTCACCATATACACACACTCCTCAACCTTCTTCACCTGCTGTACTCGATCGAGAGATTTGATAGAAGCTTTTTCGGGGATTTTTATTTCGTGGAAAGTACTGTCTGTTTTTTTCAATGATTCCAGAGCTGAAAGAATGTAACGTGCCTTTGTTGCAAATACAACACCCTGTGCAGTGGTTTGTCTTGCACTTAAAATACCAATCACTTCACCCTGCCTGTTCAACACCGGTCCGCCAGAATTCCCTGGGTTGGCTGGAATAGCAATCTGGCAAGAGAGTGTATCACCATTGTAACCGGTAGGAGCACTAAGATATCCTTCTCCATACACAATTTCATTGCGGGGGAAACCGAGTGTATAAATAGGTTCTGCTATGTCTGTTGAAGATTTGCGAATAGAATAGGGTACGGATGAATGTGCTTTGAAACTGTCATCCTGCACTTTCAGAATTGCGAGGTCACGCTGTACATCATGATAAACCAGTTTTGCAGCGAATTCTTTTCCCTTGATATTTTGAACAGCTATATTTCTTGCATTCTGAACAACGTGAAAATTGGTAACGATATACCCTTTTGGATCTACCAGGAAACCTGTACCACCTGTTTTATAAATAATAGCAGGTGTAACAAGTGTGCTTTTTACACCATCAATTTCTTTTTCAAGTTCGCGGTTCTTATCCTTTAATGCTTTGATGTCGCGATTCAATACCTGTACTTCTTTTGGCGTTGCGGATTCTGGAGTCAGTGACCAAACAAGTGCAGAGATAGTTAATGCAGTTACGCCTGCAATAGATGCTGCAATCGCAGTTACACGCTTGTATTTATTCCAGAGATAAACAACTCTCGCCTTGCCTTTTAACCTTACTGAATTGATCTGTCCTTTTTCAGCAAGGTCTGTATGTACATTTTGAAGAAGGTTTCGGAATTTTTGCCATTCACCAAATCGGTTGATCTGTTGAAGAAACAAT
>CAZCKF010000531.1:0-2488 GCA_964499155.1 uncultured Chitinophagaceae bacterium | reverse complement strand
CTGAGTCAACACGGAATTCGGCCATCACTTTTCCATTCAGGTTTTCACCAGCACGAAGTCCTGGAAATCCATTGACAACAGAACGGTTACCATGGATTTTTACTGAACCATTTCCTTTGCCTCCAGGTCCAGTATAGTTTGGAGAACCAACAACACCACCATTTCTTCCCTGGTCGCCGGCACCACCTGCTATTCCCTCACCGGTTCCTGGTTTGTATGTATCAGCACCGTTTCCGCCTGCACCATTTGCACCAACTGTGCGATTCAAGACTGCTTTTGGTCTTGGTACAGGAGGCGTTGTGACCGGAGTTGGATTATTTGTTTTAACTGTTGAATTTACTTTTTCAATAGGCTTTGCATCAGGCTTTAAGTTATCTGGTTTATAGATTTTTGGTGCATCCGCTTCGTTATCCTCAGGCAGATCCCTGATCGCTTCTGTTGTTTGTGATTGAGGAGATGCATAGGCCATTTCATTGGCAGGTGCAGACTCGCCGGGTTGCAATGGTTGATCAGTACCAGAGCCAAAATCACTGCTTCCGATATTCACTTCAATGCCATCTTCAAGTTCCACAATCGGTGCAGTTGGAAGAGGCCACTTCAAAAGGATTACAAGAAGCAGCATTAAACCCGCAATTCCTAAAGTAATCAGGGATGCCTGCGTATTCTTTTTCCGTTCAAAAACGTCGACCATTGATAAAGCCTGGTATTGATTCATAACAAAATTAACTTTTGACTTTGCCGTGCTTAGATCTTACTTGTTCACACGTGTTTATAACGATGCCAGATAACCACTAATTGCATGCGAGGAAATGTGAAGATGGCCTGTACAGGCAGGTTTTAACAAAAATTAAAGGGCATTTAAACAATGCGCCGGAAAATTCCGTAGGGAAGATGCTTTAAGAGCAGCGCAATCAAACGCCATCGGCGTGAGATATATACTTTTCTTTTTCTGCGATCAATCGAGTGTATGATCTGTTTCGCGGCTTTATCAAGTGGAGTAACCCAAAATAATTTATTTGATTTTGCCATGGCTGTCTTAACAAAGCCAGGTTCGATACAGGTAATATAAATTTCCTTTTTCAGCTTGGCAGCTCTTATGGATAATCCTTCCGCATAAGTACTTTGAAATGCTTTGGAAGCGCTGTAAGCTGGTGCCGAAGCATTGCCTCTTACCGCGGCAATGGAAGAGATAATTGCAAGCTGGCCGTGTCCCTGCTTCAAAAAGAAATTAAACGCCCAGTTTGCAATGGTTGTAAATCCTGCAACATTCACATCAACCATCCATTTATCAAGTGTATAATCCAGCGATTCACTTGCATCTCCGCCACCTGCGGATATGAGCACTACATCAATGCCACCCATTTGATTTGCTATGGCATTCATTTTTTCCATTGCATCCTGTGAGCAAACGTCAAAACAGGATGTGATAATTTGTTGATGATTCGTTAGCCTGATTGCTTCAAGCAATTCACTACGTCTCCCTGTAACAGCAACCATGTTTCCCTCAGCGGCATACATTTCTGCAACTCGTTTGCCTATCCCGGAACTACCACCCACAACAACAATGCGTTTCATGAGGAGGATTTATTTAATAATCTGCGCATGGCAATTAATCCAATAACTGGCCCCGGTACCAATAATAAGAACGTATAAAGATTGTTGTATTCGCTGATAAGTTTTCCCAGCCATTGAATGCTGATAATTGTAATCGCAAAACCAATGCATGTTACCATGGTTAATGCTGTGCCCTTGTTTGAAGGTTCCGCATTGGTTGCAACAAGTGCAGAGAATTGTGGAGAATCTGCTGCTGCTGCTGCGCCCCATAACAGCATAAATGAGAAGAAAGGTAATGGTGAAAGATCAGCGAAGAAGAAAACTGTCAGACATGAAAATCCCGAAATCATCAAAGCAATGAAAGCAACGCGGGGGCTTCCGATTTTCCGCGAAAGATATCCACCGATAACACAACCAATAAACCCTGCACCAAGTATAAGGAATGACCAAAGTTCAACATTAACAACAGTCCCACTTCTGTTTGCATAATTTGTCATTATAAAAGGAATGAATGCCCAGAAAGCATAGAGTTCCCACATATGTCCAAAATATCCGAAGGCTGCCGCACGAAAATCTTTTGGTTTAAAAATTTCACCCATTGCTTTAAGGTTTAATCGCGATCCTTTCTTTCTGTACGGTCCATCTTTTACAAGAAAAAAAACAAGCAGCCCGCCTGCAACGGCTGCAATTGTAGTAATGCGAATTACATTTTCCCAATTCACTGATTCGAGACTTGAACGAAACAAATGAGGCAGGGAAGTTCCCAATACCAATGCTCCAACAAGCCAGCCCAATGCTTTTCCAAGTGTTTGTGGAAACCAGTCAGCTGCAATTTTCATCCCCACCGGATAAATTCCGGCAAGAAAAAAACCAGTGATAAATCGCATGGCATACAAACCCATTGCATCATCCACCAGCAGAATCCCAAAATTAC
>CAZCKF010000530.1:0-2494 GCA_964499155.1 uncultured Chitinophagaceae bacterium | reverse complement strand
ACGAGGTGGTTCATGAGAAGTATCATGGTAACATTCGCAGCGCAATGGAACAATATAGGAGTGATTCGAAAATAGAGGGCTTGTTGTTTCGATATAAGCATTTTTATGGGAGTTATAGTTATCTCGGAGATGGAAGGAGATGGTATTCGCGGGAGATAAGAGTTATCAGGAATGATAAGAGTATTCGATCGTTTAAAGATGCGCAGGGGTTTCGAAAACAAGAGAGGCGAGAGGCGAGGGGCGAGAGGCGAGGCATCCCGGTAAATCAGATTGATTCCGCATCTGAAAAAGGGAGAAAACTTAGAGTCAAGGAAATAGACGCAGAGATTTATCATTACGGCTGGGTGCGAAATCCTTTATTCATGCAGCAAAAGTTCAAAGATTTTGGAAAGCTGTGGAATGCGGATGATACACACGAAATATGGGCGCAGGAACAGAGCAGGATACAGGAGTTTGATTATTCAAATATTGATTCGGTGACGAGGTTTGAAGGAACACATCCCGAAGTAATGAGAAAGAGAATAGAGAAAGAGACGTGGACATTTGGAAAGGATGAAAAGAAGAAGAACTTCAAGAACATGAAGCATCGGCTACTTTACTGGTTGCAGAAAAAGTTTGGGTGGAGACCATTTGAATATCGGAACTATAAGAGAATATAAGATTCGAGATTCAAGAATCAAGATTCGAGACTCGAGAAAGATTCAAGAATGAGAAGTGATTAATGATCAGGGATTGTGAAGTCGTTTAAAGTCGAAAATAACGATGTGGCAGAACAGTTTGGATGGGCAGCGGTGAGGAGACGGGTCCAGAAACCAGGAACGGAAATTACGAACAAAACACGATAGCTCGTTTTAGGTGGGATAACAACGGTATCAGGAATATCAACTCGTTAGGAGAGAGTTCGAGAAACCAGAAACCTGAAACAAGAAACAGAATTTTAAATAGTATTTGAAACACGCGGTATGGACCATTATAATATGAATCTCACTTTGAAAGTTTGGCGCCAGCGCAGAAAAGGTGAGAAAGGATCTTTTGAAACATACGAGGTACAGGACATCTCGAGCGAAATGTCTTTCCTCGAAATGTTCGACGTACTCAATGAGCGACTGATCCGTGAAGGAAAAGATCCGATTGCATTTGATCATGACTGCCGTGAAGGAATTTGTGGTGCATGTTCGATGTATATCAATGGCCGTCCGCACGGACCGTGGCATGCAACAACAACCTGCCAGTTACATATGCGTGCATTTAAAAGTGGTGATACCATTGTTGTTGAACCCTGGCGCGCAAAAGCATTTCCTGTATTAAAAGACCTCGTCGTTGACCGCACTGCATTTGACCGCATCATCCAGGCTGGTGGTTATATTTCCGTGAACACCGGTAATGCTGTTGATGGCAATGCAATCCCTGTTGAAAAAGAAAAAGCCGATGCATCATTTGCAGCCGCAGCATGTATTGGTTGCGGTGCCTGCGTAGCAGCCTGCAAAAATTCTTCAGCAATGCTGTACGTGGCAGCAAAAGTTTCTCACCTCGCACTCTTACCTCAAGGCGAACCCGAACGCAAAACACGCGTGCTCGACATGGTTAATCAAATGGACAAAGAGGGATTCGGATCGTGTACGTTTACGGAAGCCTGTGAGGCGGTGTGTCCGAAGGAGATAAGTGTTACGAATATTTCGAGGTTGAAGAGGGAATATATTGTGGCGGGGTTAACTCAAGAATAACACTAATTAAGACGAATTGCACGAATTGGAAGTAACTATTTTTTCTGGTCTTTTTTAAATTCGAAATTATACAAGTATTCATCTAACAGACGCCTTTCTTCGTCGTTCAGAGCCGAAGTTTGGTCAATAACTTCTTCTTTAATTGTATAAAATTCATCCAGGTTATTTATTTTCTTTCTTTTTATCACGCGTTCGATCATCTTCCGTATGCGACTATTTAATGAATTTAAATCAGGATAATTGTTTGCAATCAGATCTGCATTCAAATCCTGTCGCCATTCCAATGGAATTTCTTTAATCCATGAAATCGATTCTCTTAATCCTTCTTTTAAAATGCGTTTTGCAAGTGTTTTACTTTTTTTTTCAAATGTCTCTAACACATTACCGGGCTGAGCTTCAGGCGGTAAATCGACCGCATACTTTGACCAAAGATGCTTGTTGAAAATTTCAAACATCCCTTTGTAATATTCGTAATTGGAGTCGTTTATCTGAAGTTTTTGCACTTGATCAATCTATAGGATTTTTACATACCCGGTTGACTTAGGCAAATAGCCAATGTTCTTATAAAACTCGTGCGCAGCTTTTCTTTCTTCCCGATTACCACAGTTCAATAAAACTTTATCAGCACCAATTTCTCTCGCCCAGTTTTCTGCAGCTCCCATTAATTTCCGGCCAACCCCTGTTTTCCAAAATTCCTGTTTTGTTACCAATGCAAGCACACGAACATAAATGCCATCGCTTTCGTAGGAAATGTTTTTTGTCATGCCGAT
>CAZCKF010000529.1:0-2519 GCA_964499155.1 uncultured Chitinophagaceae bacterium | reverse complement strand
ACAGAGAAAGAATTGTTTGGGGTGATCAAGCAGTTGGCTTAGGCACCTGTTGCAGGCTTTTGCGGCTCCTAAGCGAATGTAACTTTTATCTGCACCCTTTCGGCATCCGGATCAGTTGTGGGTGTAACTTCGATTCTGTCATCTTCCTTGTAATACCTGGCTATTCCTTTAATAATACCTACCGCCAGGCTTCCCATCTTTCTTTTCGAATGATAATCGATAATGAGCAGATCATCCCTTACTTCCGAGACATGAAGTACAGGAGGATTAGCAGTGCTATTGAGCTTTCGTACTGCTCCATGAAACACCTCTTCGGTATTGATAAGTACTTCGTAGGTTTTCCAGGAGGGATCCAGGTAGGCAGCATAAACGTGGAATAGATCAGGCACTAACCATTCGCCAAATTTCTCCTGCAGCGTGTGAACCGATAATCCGCTGTGCCTGGAGGCTGTTGCTACAATGGTTTCAATTTCCTCAATTGGATAACTTTCAGTTATGATATATTCAAACGCCTTATCCCTACCAGCTTCGGTAAGAAACTGTTGCCAGGTTTCTTCTGAATAAACGTGCAGAACAAATTTTTTTAATAGGAAAAAAATTGACCCATGCACCCGTGACTGTTCGTTTAATAGCATGTAATGCGATTTATAGCAGTTAAATCGGGGAGTGTGAAACGCGAATATATTACAAACTTAATATGTTTAAGCGGCAGTAGGCGATTATGCCTGACCGGTGCTTTGGTTCTTAAACCAATGATGCATGTAATGGAAGATTGAACAGTGCTACAAATTCCAGTGAGATTGTTGGATTGGCTTGAAACCCGCTTACTTCCTGTGGGGCTTTTGTATGGTAAACATTATCCTGGAATTCTTCAACGCACACCATTTTGTTAACTTTTTTGAATGATGTGCTTAATCATACTTACGTCACGCGGGTTAGTATTTCTTATTGCATCAAAGTCGCCTCGGATGAGCTTAAGTGCATACTTCTCCTGCTCTATTTCTTTACTGGTCCTAATATTAAATAACCGCAGTATTGGTAATGGCGGACACCAGCCTTGTACCGAATGCTGGAAGAAAAAGGCTAACACAATGGCAGGAAGTATCAGCCAGTTGATATGAACGAAGTAAGCAAGTGCCAAACCTATTGTAGCAAGGGTCGACATATTCACACCCAGGTATCTTTCGATATCCCACTCCTTGTCCAGTTCATCAATTCTTGATGAAATTTCAGTTACACTTTTGTTGCTGTATTCCGCAATTCGCTGCCATGTTCGGGCTTCTATTTTTTCGTTTACTGATGAAGGTGTCGCTTCCTTCACACGGTCGTGATTATTGCTTGTCATACTTTTTTATTAATGAACAAAGATTGTAACACATATCAGTTCACCAGTAACAAACCGCAAAACACATGCCCTGCACCCGCGAACACAAAGTAACCTGAAATTGGCACAAGTTCCTCTATGACAAGTTTTTATTAAAACTGCTTTATCGCTTCACCCAGGTCAAAGACGCTTATTTTACTCTTCAGCTCTGCATGAACCAACGAACTTGCGGCAGCACTCCGGTAACCACCGGCACAATGTATTACCACAGGCTTATCGGTCGGTATTTCATTCACTCTTTCTCTTAATTCTGCCAGCGGGATGAGAATGCTGTTGCTGAATATCTTCTTCTCTTTCACTTCAGATGTATTCCTTACATCAATCACTGTATAGTCATTCAGGTTATTCCTAAACATATTCACATCTATCTCTGCTTCTTTTACCGGGCCACCATTGATAACAAACGTATCTTCAATTGCCGTTTCATACCCAATGGCTGAGGCCCGTTCTATTGCCTTCTGCAACTGCTCTTTGCTTTCGCCTGCCAGGTAAAACTTTTCTTTTGGCTTAATAATGCTGCCCAGCCATGTTTCAAACTTTCCTTCAATCATCAGGTTTATCGAATGTGGCAAATGACCATCTTTGAAGTCAGCTTCTTTTCTTACATCCACAATCCACAATGAACCGTTCAGACTATTGAGCATGTCTTCAGATGGTTTCTCGTAAATAGTTACTTTGGCGATGCTTTCCTGTAATGGTGCCGCTCCCCTTCTGTTCACTTCTACATTAAAAGGGAAATAGGCAGGAATAAAAGGCTGGTCGGCTAACAGGTTCTGTACAAATTCATCCTCGGCAGCTTCCTGTAGGCTCCAGTTGGTTTTCTTTTCCTGGCCAATGGTACTGCTGCGTTCTTTACTCAAATTCTTACCACACAATGTGCCTGCCCCATGGGCCGGATACACCAGCACATCATCATGCAACGTTGCCAGCTTGTCTCTTAAAGAATGGTACATCTGTTTTGCAAGGTCTTCCCTTTTGGATTGCAGGTTACCTGCACCTTCCCGCAAATCAGGTCTACCGCAATCACCGATGAAAAGTGTATCGCCCGTGAATACCGCTTTTTGCTTACCATCATGCTCCAGGAGTACGCTGATGCTATCAGGTGAGTGACCGGGTGTATGAATAGATATGAGTT
>CAZCKF010000528.1:0-2524 GCA_964499155.1 uncultured Chitinophagaceae bacterium | reverse complement strand
TTGTAGGCAATCTGTCGCCCTCACAGCTTGAAAATCTAGTTACAAAAACAAATTATCCTAACCTCGATATCATTGGTTGCCAGGGTGGGTCGTACACACCTTCTGAAGTATTTTCTTCAGAGAATAATATTTTGTCGCACCTGCGCAACCTCAGCGACTATGATTATGTATTTATGGAAGGCGCTGCAATGAATGATTTTGCGGATACCAAGGAGCTCCTCCAATATGCTGACCGTGTTGTTGCAGTATTTTCTGCCGAGTCCACGATCCGGCAAATGGATAATGAATCCATCGAATACCTGAAGCAACTGGATGGAAAACTACAGGGTGCAGTGCTTAATAAAGTACAGCCGGAAAACCTGGATGCATAATCATTTTTGACCACCGTATAATATTGAAACAATTTTTTGGACATACAGTCACCAAAAGAACAGGAAATCGATTGTCATGGGTTGATTACGCCCGCGGCATTGCCATTATTCTTGTAGTTTACCGGCATGTTTTTGAAGGATTGAAAAGAGCGAATCTTCCTGCAGAAAATTTCAGTTATCTCGAACACGCCAACATTGTTTTCTTCAGCTTCAGGATGCCGCTTTTTTTTATTGTTTCCGGGATATTTATTGCAGCCAGTCTTGCCAAAAGAAGTGTTGCTGAATTTATTGTCACCAAATGTAAGGTGATACTCTATCCCTATTTCCTGTGGGGGATCATTCAAATTACACTGCAGATTTTATTATCAGGTTATGTGAATGCAGATAAAGATGCGTCGCACTATTTGTATCTGTTGTACGTGCCAAGAGAGGTTGAACAGTTCTGGTACCTCTACGCACTATTCAACGTTTCAGTCATTTATGCATTCATGAAAGTGAAAGCCGGTCTCACTGCTCGTTACCAGGTAATAATTGGTGGCATTATGTTTTTTATCTCGGCCTATAATTCACAATACGGTATTGACCTTGGATTTGTAAATGACATACTGCATTATTATTTGTTTTTTGGAATTGGTGAAATGCTCGCCGTGCAGGTCCAGAAAAAAGAGAATGCACGCATATTTGCATCCTGGAAAACATTTTTTATTCTTCTTCCCATATTTATTGCATCACAACTATACTTCCTGCTTGTTAACCTGCGCAGCGGTTCTGAAAAATATTTATTCGTGGAATACTACCAGCCGCTGATGTATATCATCATTGCCCTTGCAGGTTGTGCATTCATGATGAACATTTCATTCCTGTTGCAACGATATGGCAAAGCTGCATGGCTGAGGTTTACCGGTGAGCATTCATTGTATATATACGTAACGCATGTACTGGTGGCTTCAGGTACACGTATTATCCTTAATAAGTTTTTTGGAATCGAAAATGTGCCACTGCTCCTGGCTGCGGGCATATTAATGGGCATTATTGTTCCGATCATTTTCTACCAGGTCACAAACAAACTGGGCATGTACTGGTTGTTTACACTTGAAAGAAAACAAAAATTAAGAGCTGAACCAAAGGCACCTGCCAAGGTGGTTCCGCTTACTACACCATGAGTCAAAAAGGGAAATATGGTTACTGGATCCATTCAGGATTTTACAGCAGCTTGCAAAAGCTGTCTGTATTGCTGTTTGGTATAGTCACCACCATCATCCTTACACGCTGGGGACTCACCAAACATGAAATGGGTATCTGGTCCCTTTTCCTGACCATTACTGGTATTGTCGAAGTCGTGCGACATGGACTGATAAAAAATGCAGTGATCAAATATGCAAGCAGTGCAACGGATGCTGACAGGCGGTTTGTTTTTACTGCATCGCTTTTTCTCAACCTGATCATTACTGCTGTTGTTGCCATAATATTATTTCTGGTCGCACTTCCACTTGAAAATGTATTAAGAGCAGAAGGTCTGAAAAATGTGATCTACATTTTTGGAGCGGGTCTCATCTTCCTTGTTCCATTTTCTCATTATGAATGGATACAGAATTCACAGGGTTCATTTAAAGGAATTTTTTACGCTTATGCAAGCCGGCACATATTCACCTTGGTGCTTATGATGATCGCCTTGATGGTGTTCAATAAAATTCCGCTCGAATGGCTGGCTGCATTTTATTCTGCCGGTATTGGCATTGGCGCCCTGGTATCTTATGTATTCGTCCGGAAATTTCTGGCAGGCACACTCACTTTATCCAGGGCATGGTTATCGAAATTGTGGCATTTTGGGAAATATGTCTTTGGTTCCAACATGAGCGCAGTGCTTTTCAGAAGCACAGATCAATTTTTTGTTTCAAATTTATTGTCTCCATCTTTTGTTGCCCTTCAGGGAATTGCAGCGAGAGTTACGAATCTCACAGATATTCCTTCTCAGGTACTGGGAGATATTTTATTTCCAAAAAGTGCGCAGGCCAGTGCAGCCGGTGATAAGCAGCGAACAAAGATGCTGTATGAAAAATCTGTTGGGTCTGTACTCGCTTTTTGTTTGCCTGTTACTCTTTTTATTCTTTGTTTTCCAAAAATTATAATCCTTTTGATTGCCGGAAGACAAT
>CAZCKF010000527.1:0-2529 GCA_964499155.1 uncultured Chitinophagaceae bacterium | reverse complement strand
AAAGCAGATAAAAAAAGAAAGCACAGGCAGCAGCAACAGCAACCCAAGCAGCAGCCACCAAAACAACAGAACAGAGGTCAGCAACAACGCCCTCCGCAGAAAAAAGGACCACAGCCGCCTCCACGCAACAAGCCAAAAAATTAATTGTAATTAACGACCGGTTAGTTCACGTTGCTCACCTTTAATTACTTCGTAAATCGCATCCTGCACATTTGCTCGCACGTTCAGTTGAGATAAACGCGGATTGTTTCTTGTGGGATAAACCCTGTTTGACAGGAAAATATATACAAGATTATATTTTGGATCTACCCAAACACAGGTGCCTGTAAATCCAGTATGTCCGAAAGTCTGATCTGAAACTTCTGTAGCAGGATAGGGTTCATTTCTGGAATTGTTATCTTTTTCTGGTTTATCAAAGCCTAATCCTCTCCTGCTCGACTTGCTTTGATAAGAAGTAAACATCTTAATCGTTTCTGCCTGCAGATATCTTGTACCATTGAATTCTCCTCCATTCAACAACATCTGGTACAACATAGAAAGATCATAGGCAGTTGAAAACAGACCCGCATGTCCGGCAATGCCACCAAACATGGAAGCTCCCTCATCATGTACATCGCCCCAGATCAATTGCTGGCGAAAATGCTTTTCTTCTTCAGTTGGAACAATCCTTTCCAGCGGAAATCTTTTTCTTGCAAGAAAACCTGTGGTTGCCATTCCCATTCGATCATAGAAATTCTTCCGGACATATTGATCGAGTGTCATTCCACTTATTTCTTCAATAATTTTTCCAAGAAAAATAAAATCATTGTCACTGTAAACATATTTCTGCATTGGACCCAGCGGGCTATTTAATATCCTGCTGATCATGGTATCATTCCATTGCTTGCGCAGGTAAAGATTTTCAGCAACACGTACGAGACCAGTATCATTCTTTGAAGTATACAATGTGTTGAACGGAGTACCTGTTGCAGAATCAATTGTTTCGCGGTAAAATGGAATGAATGGAACAAGTCCTGCTTCATGTAAAAGAATATCACGAATTTTTAAATTCTCTTTGTTCGATCCACGAACCCAGGGCAAATAATCTCCCAATGTTTTATTCAATTCGATCTTACCTTCTTCAAACATTTTCATTACAGCAATCGTTGTTGCTGAAATTTTTGTAACGGAGGCAAGATCAAAGATGCTTTCCAGTGTGACAGCTGGTGAAGCTTCATACCGATAGTTTCCAAATGCTTTGTGATAAATGAGCTCTCCGTCCTTTGCAGCGAGAACCACTGCTCCGGGAAATGCTTTTTTTTGTATTGCGTCAACAATGAGAGAATCCACTTTATGAAATCTCGATTGCGAGGATAAAGCGCCGGATGGCAAAATGTTGCTCACCATCCCTGCGCCATAATTAAACTGACAAACGCTAACAGGAAGTTTTCCGTTTGCACTGATCTTTCCAAAAAGTAAATCAGCCGCTGCCTTTTGAGTTATATCATCATCCTGGTATGCTGCGATAAGATTTCGGGCAGAACAGAAATTTTTAGTTGCATACACATTTCCAAAAACAATTGTATGCGTTTTACCTGATTGCAATTTCTGCCAGAGGTCAATCGCAGTATTGCTGATGTTGTAATTATTAGCCGGACGCAATGCAAAATCATGTACCCCTATAACAACAGCATCATAATTTCTCGCTTTTATCGTCTCCGCAATATCATCAGCTTTCGACTGTCCCTCCTTGTAGGATATTGTAAATACGTCTGCATTCCAATCATCTCTTAAAATGCTACCAAATAAATTCGTAGATGAAGCGCCCAATCCAACATATGCGATCTTTTGACCATGTTTCGGCAATGGATCTGCTGAAGCCAGCATGGTGAAAGTATTTCTTGATATTTCATTTCTGATATCATCGGTTTTTGCATTCAGATCCTGCAATAGGTTATTCAATTCAATGGGTGTGACCTTGTTTAATCCAAGCTGGTATTTCGCATGCAGGACTCTCATCAATTTCTCATCGATATCATCCCAGCTAAGTCTTTTCTTTTTGATAGCCTTTTTCACTTCTTCAATGGCATCAGGAACGCTTTCAGGAAGGCATAACATATCATTTCCGGCAATGAGCGCTTCCACGGCTGCTTCTCCACCGGGAAAAAATTTGGTAACACCTTTCATTTCGAGGGCATCTGTAAAAGTCAAACCTTTAAATCCGGTTGCAAAACGCAGGAGATCGGTCTAATTTCCTTTAGCGCGGTTAGCAGTATTATCTACTGATGGAATGTACAGGTGAGCAATCATCACACTTCCAACACCTGCAGCAAATAATTGTCGAAAGGGAAACAATTCAAGAGAATCAAGTTGTGCTTTTGTTTTGTTGATGATTGGAAGATCATAATGCGAATCGACTTCTGTATCTCCATGTCCGGGAAAATGTTTTGCACAGGCCATAATCCCTGCATCCTGCATGCCGCGCATATATGCAACACCCAATTTCGCTACCTGGTATTTGTCCTCTCCAAATGAACGATAACCAATAAC
>CAZCKF010000526.1:0-2544 GCA_964499155.1 uncultured Chitinophagaceae bacterium | reverse complement strand
TGTATGATCAACGAAATCATTACCGCAATTTGCGTCGCCCCAGATATGACGCAGACCAACCCAATGTCCTACTTCATGCGTGGCTGTTCTACCTAAATTATACACCGGAAATAAATTAAAATTTGTTAGTTGAACACCCTGTTTACTAACCTTATTTCTACCAAAGGCCATGTGGTGTATTACAATTCCATCGGTTTCCGGCTTGCCACCGGGAAATTGTGCATAGCCTAATAAATTCTGACCAAGAACACAAACCCAGATATTTAAATATTTATCTGTTTCGATTGCACTGCTGCCCCCGCGACCAGTGAATTTGACTGAATTGTCAAATCCAAATTGACGTTTTTTGGTCTGTTTGTATATAACCCGTGACAGGCAATAGGAATAAGACGCATTCCCTTTCCATGCAACCGGGTAATCGGAAAAATATCCTCCAAAATCCGGATTTGTTGCATTGAAATCTTCATTCAACACATCAATCTGCGAAGTGATTTGATCAAGAGAAATTTTTTCTTCCGGAGTATTGTATACGACATGGACAATAACCGGAATCGTAATATTCGCTCCAGGCTGTCTTGATAATCCACGATAAAAAGAAACATTTTTCTCCGCAGACCGAATGCTTGCGGCGAACGAAGGGTCTTCATTCATTTGTTGTTTCATCAACATATCTGTTGCACAAAATCGTTGCTGTGCGCAAAGCGGTAAAAATATCACTGCACAAGTCAACAGGAGTAGAAACCGTAGCATAAACAATTGTTTTGGTGTATCTAAATATAATAATTAGAATTCACCTCATCAATTGAGATTTTGCTACAAAACAGGAAGTTTAAGAATGTTCAGGCAACATTTTCAACCGTGGCATCTTTGTTGATTTTTTGTACAAGTCCTGTCAGCACTTTACCAGGACCGGCTTCCGTAAACCTGGAAGCACCATCAGCAATCATTGCCTGAACGCTTTGCGTCCAACGCACTGGTCCGGTCAACTGATCAACCAAATTCTTTTTGATCTCATCCCGGTCAAATACAGCTTTTGCCACAACATTCTGGTATACCGGGCAGGTTGGATTGTGGAAACTTGTGGATGCAATCTTTGATTCAAGTTCTTTCTTTGCTGGCTCCATCAGCGGCGAATGAAATGCTCCCCCAACAGGAAGAATAAGTGCACGTTTGGCTCCGGCTGCTTTCATTTTTTCACAAGCAATTTCAACTCCTTTCTTGCTTCCAGAAATTACGAGTTGTCCAGGACAATTATAATTTGCAGGAACCACCACTTCACCGGTTGATGCCGAAACTTCCCTGCATATCTGCTCCACCTTTTCATCATCAAGTGCAAGAACAGCAGCCATAGTTGATGGAGTAATTTCACATGCTTTCTGCATTGCTTCAGCGCGAACTGATACCAGTTGCAAAGCATCTTCGAAACTTAAGGTTCCATTGGCAACCAGAGCGCTTAATTCACCCAATGAATGACCGGCCACCATTTCAGGTCTTGCATCTTCAATGCTTTTATAAGCAATCACAGAGTGAAGGAATACTGCAGGTTGCGTAACATTTGTCTGCTTAAGATCCTGCTCCGAGCCATCAAACATGATCTCAGAAATTTTGAAACCCAACAGTTCATTTGACTGATCAAATAATCTTTTTGCAAATGCATTGTTTTCATAATGAGCTTTACCCATTCCCGGGAACTGAGAACCCTGTCCTGGAAAAATAAAAGCATGTTTCATTTCAAAGTAATTTTCTTTTGTGGCAGGTATTTAATCAATCAAATAATTATGCAAGATTTGCTGATATGAGTTTGAGGAATTCACTTCTTGTTGCATTCTTCATAAATTCTCCATCAAATGCGGATGTCGTTGTCACAGAATTTTGTTTTTGTACACCACGCATCATCATACACAAATGCTTTGCTTCAATAACAACGGCAACGCCAAGCGGGTTTAATGAATTTTTAATTGCAGCAAGTATTTCGGTAGTTAATCTTTCCTGCACCTGCAATCGTCTTGCGTACACGTCAACCACTCGCGCAATCTTACTTAATCCGGTGATCCATCCATTTGGTATGTATGCAATATGCGCTTTTCCAAAAAAGGGAAGCATATGATGCTCGCACATGGAATAGAGTTCTATGTCCTTTACGATGATCATTTCGCTCACCTGCTCATGAAATTTGGCAGAATTGATAATGTCTTCCGCATTCATCTGGTATCCCTGCACCATATATTGCATTGCTTTGGCAATGCGCTCAGGTGTTTTAATTAAACCTTCACGGGATGGATCTTCTCCAATCAGTGAAAGCACTTTTGAATAATGCGTGATCATCTCGCTGGTCACGTCCTGGTCGAAATGTTCTGTTTTTTTAAATGCCATGTCGAATTAATCTACGGGGTATTCCACAAAATTTCTTGGTGTTTCATAAAGCCTCACCTGCAAATCATTCTTTTTTGAAATGTGAGGTCTGAGGATATCATAGATCACCATTGCAATGTTTTCTGCGGTTGGATTTAATTTTTTAAACTCCGTTGTATCCAGGTTAAGATT
>CAZCKF010000525.1:0-2554 GCA_964499155.1 uncultured Chitinophagaceae bacterium | reverse complement strand
GACATTGGACATTGGACATTGGACATTGGACATTGGACATTGGACATTGGACATTCCTACGCCATTAAAACGGAGAACCAAACTCAATGATACACGCCGTTGTATTAAAAACGAAATGTATCACGATTCCATACCACAAAGTGTTTTCTTTCATCCTGATTCGTCCGAGTAGGATGCTGAACGGAATCAACCAAAAAAGAGAAATCACAGAGAGATGCAAAATTGAAAACAGAAATGCAGTGACGAGAAGAGCTTGCGCAGCGGGCATAACCTGCATCAGTTTTCCCTGTACCACTCCACGAAAACTTACTTCTTCCACTACAGCAGGAAAAACACCAATCATTAGAATTGCAAGCCATTTTCCATATGGTTCTGACAAATATGTTTCGGTCATTGAGAAATCCGTATCAAAAAGGGCGAGGTTCAGCCAACTTACTGTATAATTTACTGCTATAGAACCTACCACAGTAAGTGCAGAATATGCAAGAAGTTTTACCAAAGAAAATTTTGGCCATCGAAATAGAGGAAAAACAGTTTTGCGTTCGGCAAGCGCCCATGTTACTGCAACGGCTGTCATGGATAAACTTAAAATAATATCACTCTGAAGGTCAAATGGATCAGTTACAAAACCTGATATCAGGCAAATTCCCAGGAGCAGTGCATAAAAAATAAAAGTGCTTGCCAAAGATCCTTCACTGTTTGATTCATGGTCAAACTCAATGACTGCCTGTGATTGTCCGCAATTGGAACAATACAACATGTCCGCAGTAACTGCACTGTTACAATACTGGCATACAACTGGTTTAATCACAGCAGGCGTTTCAATGAGTAACACTTCAATGCCACACTGGTTGCAAAATTTTGCATCCTGTGCAAGCACTGCTGCGCAACCCTCACAAATTCTCTCCCCTGTAACCGTGTCCATAAATATTTAAGAGATATTATGAGCTTTCCTGAATTTTTCCGCTTCCATTGCCGAAACAATTCCGCGGATAAGAAATACAATGACCACCACCTTCATGATGATTCCCTTAACGATGTTTGATGGATCTTCAAATATGGCAAGCAACTGAACCAGTACAAAAAGTACCAGTCCGGAAATTTGAGCAGCAAGTGGATTATTCTTTGACCAAAAACCAAGTGCAATAAAAACAACACCAAGAATGAGATTGGTCCACAACAATGCACCAGCTAACTCGCCACCCTGGTTCATACCATAATAAATGAATCCAAAAACAAAGAATATGGCTGCAAGGACAAATAAGGTTGTTGTACCTCTTCGCACTTTCTTTGTCATTTCATCATAGGTCATCTGGTTTGAATATTTCTTATTCAGAAATATTTGCTTCTGTTCCTCGGTACCCTGGATTGGATAACCGCAATTTGTACAGAATTGCTCTTGGGGTTGAAAATTGCGTTCGCAATACGGGCAAGTGGTTGAAATCGTTGTGGTGGTTGTGGTTTCCATAACTGGCAAAATATCACTTTTGTGCCTGATAACAAAGGCAAAAAGGTAAAGGAAAACTACGAGCGATTGATCTGGATCAAACTTCAAAAGCTACAAAAGCTGTAAACGCATTAAATCATTTTCCAATTGGGCAGGAGATTGAAAATGTATGGTTTGCAGGCCTGCTTCTTTTGCTCCATGGATGTTTCGTAAACTGTCGTCAATGAACAAAGTTTCCTGTGGATTTAAATTGTACCTGTCAATGATCAATTTATAGAATTTTAAAAAAGGCTTGCGCATTTTTTCATCACCACTCACAACACGGCCGTCGAACCAATGCAGGAAATCATATTTCTGTAAGGCCACTGGAAATAATTCACCACTCCAGTTCGTGAGTGCGAATAATTTAAATTTTTTGCTCTCCCTGAGTTTCCTGAAAATTTCTACGGTATCCATAATTGGCCCACCAAGCATTTCTTCCCAACGATCATAATAAGCACGGATCTGCGGTTCCCATTCCGGGTACTGATTTACAAGTAATGACGTTGCCTCAGCAATCGGCCTTCCAGCATCCTGCTCCTCATTCCAATCTGCAGTGCAGATATTTTTGAAAAAAAACTCCTTCTTTTCTTCATCCTCAAATACTTTATCAAACACATAGCGCGGGTTCCAGTCGATCAAAACGCCACCGAGGTCAAATATGATAGTTGTTATTCGTGCCATACGAGTAAAAAGAATTCAAATTTATGACAAGTGAAACCAGGACATTTCGAAACTTCAATTGTGAAAATATTTCATTCTATGATTTGATTTTTACTAATTCGTGCTATTCGTCTTAATTCGTGTTATCATACCTTAGTCCACAATGCGCATCATTTCATACAATGTTAACGGTATTAGAGCCGCCTGTAACAAAGGATTTATTGACTGGCTAAAAACAGATCCTGCTGATGTGATCTGTGTACAGGAAACGAAAGCGCAGCAGGGAAACCTGGATTGCAAACCCATTCATGCGCTGGGGTATCATGATTACTGGTTTTCTGCGCAAAAAAAAGGATACAGCGGTGTTGCAGTGTTTACAAAAATAAAACCCGATAATGTTGAACA
>CAZCKF010000524.1:0-2566 GCA_964499155.1 uncultured Chitinophagaceae bacterium | reverse complement strand
AATCCGGTTACTACCAGCAGAATGATAAGGGCGACACCTTTGGTTCTCTTAAGCATAACGGTAGTTTGATTGTAAAAAAAAGGTTACCGTAATCGAAGGGTGGATGAAGTGAAAAGTTACGAATACTATCTGTTCTTCAAAGTAATTTTTCTTTCAATTATTTAAGCGGTCGTTTTTTTACCATTACACCTCTTGTATCATTTACACTGTGCATGGTGACAAAAGCACTTCTGTCGATCTTATCAACTTCAGTAAGTAATTTATTTACTTCCAAACGGGTGACAACTGTATAAATTATATCAGTTGCAGCAAGGTTTTCTCCGCGTTTGCCAAAACCACGTTTGCCCGTATAAATAGTTAGGCCGCGGCCCATGCTGTTATGGATCATTGCAGAGATCTGTTTGCTGCGTGAAGAAACAATGGTTACGCCGGTAAACTCTTCAATTCCATCCAAAATAAAATCTACAGTTTTTGATGCAGCGAGGTAAGTCAGGATCGCGTAGAGTGCAATTTCAATGGTTAGCAGGTAGGCTGCAACAGAAAAGATCACAATGTTGAAGATCAAAATAAAATCACCAACAGTAAGTGTATTGTTCCGGCTGAAATAAATGGCCAGGATTTCAGTTCCATCGATTACTGCACCACCTCGTATGGTAAGTCCAATGCCCATACCCAGGAAAAATCCTCCAAATACGGAGACGAGCAACTTATCATTTGTAACCACTGGATAGGGTATTACATAAATCGCAATTGCGAGTAATGTAATTGCAATGATGCTTTTGATACTGAAAGCTGGTGAGATCTGTCGCCATCCAATTAAAATAAATGGAATATTAAAAGCAATGATCAACAACGAGAGAGGAAGATAAGATTGACTGTTTACCAAAAGTGAAATACCAGTAACGCCACCATCGATAAAATGGTTGGGCATTAAAAATCCTTTCAATCCGAGCCCTGCTGATATGATCCCGAGAAAGATCATCAATGCATCCCGAAGTCTTCTCCTGAAATAAACTTTCGAACGCTGGTTCAATCGCCTTCGCTGTACAGAAGTCAGTTCTGTATTTGATTTTTTTCCTCCGAGAACATTTCGGATCTCTCCCAGAATATAATTTGCTACAGACTTCATGCCGTTCAAAGATAACCGCCAAAGAGAGGCGAGCAAAAAACGAACTTCACAATTCACTAACTTTCACACATGCGAATTGAAGAAATCGTTTCTTATCTGGATACAATTGCCCCGGGTGAATTCAAAGAAGATTATGACAATGTTGGTTTACTGCTCGGCAACAAAAAAGACGAATGCTCCGGCATTTTAATTACACTCGATGTTACTGAATCAGTCATACAAGATGCCATTGAAAAAAAGTGCAACTTGATCGTTGCCCACCATCCCCTGATTTTTCGCGGACTAAAATCAATTACTGGAAAAAATGAAGTGGAGAGATCGGTGATCAGTGCAATCAAAAACAATATTTCTGTATTTGCTGTACATACAAATCTTGATAATCTTATTAATGGAGTGAATGGAAAAATTGCAGATCTCATCGGTATTAAAAAAACTGCCATACTGGACTTCAAAAAAAACACACTCAAAAAACTTTTCACGTTTGTTCCAGTTGAAAATGCCCCCGCTGTGCGACAGGCAATCTTTGATGCCGGCGGTGGCAATATTGGTCAGTATTCACAGTGCAGTTTTAACATGCAGGGAACAGGAACTTTCCAAGCCAAACCTGGCGCAGATCCATTCATTGGTGAAATCGGTGAATTAACCCAAACCAATGAATTAAAGATTGAAGTGATTTTCCCCGCACACCTGGAAAGGCAGGTAATTGAAGCATTACTGGAGGCACATCCCTATGAAGAAGTCGCTTTTGACCTCGTTAGTCTCGACAATCTTTTCCAGGATGTGGGAGCAGGTGTTATCGGAGAATTGGAAAAGCCGATTGAAGAAAAGGAATTCCTGGGGATTCTAACCTCAACATTTAATACAGGTATTATCAGGCACAGTCCATTGAGAAACAAGCCAGTCCAAAAGATTGCTCTATGCGGAGGTGCAGGTTCTTTCCTTATTTCAAAAGCTTTATCCGCAGGTGCGGACATATATATTTCTTCTGATATCAAATACCATGAATTTTTTGGTGGGGAGGGCAGGATGGTGATTGCGGACATAGGTCATTTTGAAAGCGAACAGTTCACTACCGACCTACTAAATGACCTTTTAAGGCGGAAATTCACTAACTTCGCGGTCCTTAAAACGGATATCAATACCAACCCGGTCAGGTATTTCAGCCGGTAGAAAAAACGATATCCCGGACTAAATTTTAATCCTTAAATGGCAAACGTAAAAGAATACTCAGTTGAGGAAAAACTGACGGCACTTCTCACACTCCAGAACATCGAATCCAAGCTTGACGAACTCCGAATCCTGAAAGGTGAGCTTCCCATGGAAGTGGCTGATCTTGAAGATGAGATCCAGGGTTTGCATGCGCGACAGCTTCGCATTGAAGAAGAGATCAATGGTGTGACAGAATTTATCGAGCAGAAGAAAGAAGCGATCAAGGAG
>CAZCKF010000523.1:0-2580 GCA_964499155.1 uncultured Chitinophagaceae bacterium | reverse complement strand
TACCTGCGACAGCCCATTTCCAATTCTCAGAGCTAACAATATTTTCAACTAATATTCCTCCTGCCTTCCTGTCCTGCCAATAGAGGTCGTTGGGCCATTTTATATTCGCTCCTCCGGCATATTTAGCAAACCATTCACAAACACCAACAGAAAGTGTTGCACTCAATTGAAATGCTTCAGACGTGGTTAGTTTGAATGGATTAATGACGATACTCATTAATATCGAACTACCTGATTCTGCCTGCCATTTCCTTCCCCGTTGGCCTTTTCCCGCGGTTTGCAGTTTGGCAAAGTATACGGTTCCATGTTGTGCCACTTGAGCATGTATACGGCCCATGGCATAGTTGTTGGAGGATTCAACCGCCTCCAGAATGATAAATGGCTCGCCGATACGGTTTGAACTCCGGTCTTGTAGCAATTAATTCATATTTTTGGCAAAATAAAAAACAATACAAATCGTCACTTGTAGTGACGATCAACAACTAAAACACTAACAAAAATTTTTTGATTATTGGAACAACTGGCAATACTCGCTAGCCGAAAAAAGAAAAGTGCGGCAAGGCTAACACGGAACTCAAAAATCTTCAAAGCAATCATAAAAGCGATTCAGGATAAAAAAGGGGAAAATATAGTTTCGTTAGACCTTAGAAAAATTCATGAAGCAGTTGCGGATTTCTTCATCATTTGCGAAGCTACAAGTAATACGCAGATCAAAGCTATTGCAGAGTTTGTTGAAGAAGAAGTAAAAAATAAATGTGATGAAACCCCGTATCATCATGAGGGTTATCAGCGGTTGCAGTGGGTGCTGATCGATTATGTAAATGTTGTTGTTCACGTCATGATGCCAGAAAGCAGAAAATTTTATAAGCTTGAAGAAATGTGGAGCGATGCAGTGCTCGAAGAACACGATGATTAAAAAAATGCCTTGAAAATGGCATAAACTTTTTGTGCGATAACTCATTAAATAGCAGGTTCATCAGGAGAATTTCATGTCAGAAGATTTAAACAGAAAAGACAAAAGATCTTTACCCAGGTTCAATAATCGCCCACCAACTGGTGGTGACGAGAATACACCCAAAAAAGGTCCGCGCTTCAGCATATACTGGATATACGCCATCATTTTCGCTGTACTGATCGGTTTCCAGTTTTTTAGCTTCAGTCCTAACATGGGCCAGATCCGGCAGGATGATTTTGAAGTGATGCTGAAGACAGGAGATGTGCAGAAATATGTTGTTATCTCCAATCGCAATGTGGTCAGGATTTACCTTACCAAACAAGCACTCCAATCCGGGAAATACAATTCAAAACTTAAAAAGGGATTCAGTGGACGCGTTAGTGAAGATGGTCCGCATCTCTATTTTAAAATTGCATCTGTTGAATCATTTAAAGATGATGAGCGAGAACTGAAAAATGAAAATCCTGCGCTTGCAGATGTGGGTGATGTGGATACTGAAAGAGATTGGTTCAGCCCGATATTGAATTTATTATTACCCGTACTGCTTTTTATCGCACTCTGGATCTTACTAATGAGAAAAATGGGTGGTGGTGCAGGCGGTGGCGGTGGCCCTGGCGGAATTTTCAATATTGGAAAATCCCGAGCTACTTTATTTGACAAGGGTACAAAAGTGACGATCACATTCGCGGATGTTGCTGGACTTGATGAAGCGAAAGTGGAAGTGATGGAGATTGTTGACTTTTTAAAAAATCCAAAAAAATATACATCACTCGGCGGAAAAATTCCAAAAGGCGCATTGCTTGTCGGACCTCCGGGAACTGGTAAAACATTGCTTGCAAAAGCAATGGCAGGCGAAGCCCAGGTTCCTTTCTTCAGCATGAGTGGATCTGATTTCGTTGAATTGTTCGTGGGTGTTGGTGCGAGCCGTGTAAGAGATCTTTTCAAACAGGCAAGAGAAAAAGCACCATGTATCATTTTCATTGATGAAATCGATGCAATTGGTCGTGCACGTGGAAAGAATGTGATGATGAGCAATGATGAAAGAGAAAGTACATTGAATCAGTTGCTTGTTGAAATGGATGGTTTCGGTACAGATACAGGAATTATCGTTCTTGCAGCGACCAACCGCCCGGATGTGTTGGATACTGCACTTTTGCGTCCTGGTCGTTTCGACAGGCAGATATCTATCGACAAACCTGATCTGAAAGGCCGTGAAGCAATTTTTAAAGTGCATCTCAAGCCAATTAAAATTTCAGAACGCGTAGATATTCATAAGCTCGCTGAACAAACACCCGGATTTGCCGGCGCTGATATTGCCAATGTTTGTAATGAAGCTGCATTGATCGCTGCAAGAAAGGGAAAGAAATCAGTTGAAATGGATGATTTCCAGGATGCGGTTGACAGGGTGATTGGTGGTTTGGAAAAAAAGAACAAGATCATCATGCCTGAAGAAAAACGCATCATTGCTTATCATGAAGCAGGACATGCGATTTGCGGATGGTATCTCGAGCATGCATACCCGTTATTAAAAGTTACGATTGTTCCAAGAGGAGTTGCCGCACTCGGATATGCGCAGTATACTCCAAAAGAACAATACCTGTACAATACAGATCAGTTAATGGATC
>CAZCKF010000522.1:0-2582 GCA_964499155.1 uncultured Chitinophagaceae bacterium | reverse complement strand
ATGTATACGCAATCAAAAAATTACCGGCAACACAGGTTTCGATCTATGCTTACATCAACCCGGTTGTCGCCTGTGCGTTTGGATGGTTGTTGTTGCAGGAAAAACTAACAATGAGTATGATCGCCGGCACGGTGATAACACTTGCAGGTATATATGTGGTAAATCGCGAATTTCGTAAACAGAAAAAATGAATGAAATTCTGATCAAGGAATTCCGGCCTGAGCACCAGCCTCATTTTGAAAAACTGAATCGAGCGTGGATTGAAAAGTTTTTTGAAGTTGAACCGCTGGATGCCTGGGTATTAACAAAACCTGACGAAGCGATCCTTTCAAAAGGAGGTGCTATTCTTATGGCGGAAACAGAGGGACAGATTGCTGGTACAGTTGCACTAAGAAAAATCAATGACAGCACTTTTGAGTTTACAAAAATGGCTGTGGATGATCATTTCAGAAGACGCGGTATTGCCGAGAAGCTGAGCAATGCAGCATTCAACAAAGCAAAACAACTGGGTGCGAGTATGGTTATTCTTTATTCACATAGCAGTCTTGCACCCGCTATCGCCCTTTATGAAAAACTTGGATTCCGTCATGTTCAACTGGAGCCGGGAGTTTATAAAAGATCGGATGTGAAGATGGAAAAGGAGATTTAGTTAGATGTTAGAGGTTCTTTAAGTCGAAGAAACATTATTGAACAGATCCTGTTTCTTTTGTGGAGAATTTAAATTAATCGTCTTGAACCTTTTCTTGAAACTTAAATACTTGAACCTTTCCTGGACCTTGGTTCCCTGTATCTTGGACCTTTATAATATTTATGTCAATTCAAATTCAAAACGCCAAACCATCAGACGCAGAAGCTATATCCCGCATCGGGCGGCAGTCATTTACTGATGCGTTCGGGAGTTTGTTTGTAAAACAAAATGATTTGCAGGATTATCTTGATTACACTTACGCCGTTTCAAAAATTGCCGGCAGCATTAACAAATCCAATAATGCATTTTTCCTGGCCAGGGAAAATGGAGAGCCTGTAGGATTCGCAAAAGCGAAAAAACATTCTCTGAATGAACAGATCAAATCATTTGCCCAAATGGAGTTGCAGAAGATTTATGTTTTGAAAGATCATCATGGCTCGGGTGCGGGAGCGAGGCTTCTTGAATCTGTATTGTCACTGGCAGAACAATTACGTCCGGATCACGTTTGGCTGGATGTTCATATCGGTAATCATCGGGCCATTCGTTTTTATGAGAAAAATGGATTTGGTATAACAGGAAAACATTTTTTCACGATTGGTTCACAGCAATTTGAATATCATTTAATGAGTTTGACCCTAAACCCCAATTTTTAACATGGAGACGATCGCAGACATTCGCATCAAAAAAATCAACGAAAGCAGGATACATGAAGTGGATTTTGATAATCTTGAATTTGCACGGCACATTTCGGATCATATGCTGGTCTGCGATTACGATCGAGGTTGGAAGGATGCAGAAATAATTCCTTTTGATGAAATCAAAATCAGCCCGGCTGCCATGGCACTGCATTATGGACAAACTGTTTTTGAAGGAATGAAAGCATTCAGGATGGAAGATGGCAGTGTGAATCTCTTCCGGCTCGACCGGCATTATGAAAGATTCGCAAGGTCACTGGAACGTATGTGCATGGCCGTTGTTCCTTATGACATATTCGTTGAAGGTTTGAAATCCCTGATGCAATTAGATTATAAATGGATACCCGTAAAAGAAGGAGATGCGCTGTATCTGCGTCCTTTCGCTTTTGCAACGGAATCAAGATTCGGTGTAAAAGTTTCTGAAGAATACAGGTTCATGATCATTACCGGTCCGGTTCCAACACTTTACTCAGAACCGATCAGGGTGAAAGTTGAAACAGAATTCATACGTGCTGCTCGTGGAGGAACGGGATATGCTAAATGTGGTGGTAATTACGGCGGCGCGTATTATCCAACACAACTCGCCCGAAAGGAAGGATATCACCAGGTGTTGTGGACTGATGCGCGAGACCATGCATTTATTGAAGAATCCGGGACAATGAATGCAATGTTTGTAATAAATGGAACACTTGTAACACCTCCATTGTCTGATTCAATTCTGGATGGCATTACAAGAGATTCACTGTTGAGGATTGCAGAACACATGGGCATAGAAACACGTGAAAGGCCAGTGAGCATTGCTGAACTCGAAGAATCATTTAAGAATAAAACCATAACTGAAGCTTTTGGCGCAGGGACTGCTGCTGTTGTTGCTCCGATGAGTGTAATTGGAATTAATGGGATTAATTATACGCTGCATGAATATGGAGACGAAAGTGTGTGCATGAAGTTGAAAAAAAAGCTGGAGAGGATCAGGATAGGGAAGGATGAGGATGTGTTTAATTGGAACGTGAGAGTTGATTACACGAATTAGAGATAGGAATTACACTAATTAAAATTCTCCGGGTTACACAAATTATGGTACTGGTTTATTATTGAAAATTATAAGGAGCTTCAATTGAGTATTCAATGTAGGAATTAAACTATTCACTCTTTTTGATCCAGGCCAACTCCCCAAAAATCCAATGCCTCTCCGAATC
>CAZCKF010000521.1:0-2594 GCA_964499155.1 uncultured Chitinophagaceae bacterium | reverse complement strand
CATCAAATCCTTTTTGTGCCAGGGGAAAAACATATTTAAAGAAATTTGCAGAAGCTGATTCGAATCCATGAATGATCATCACTTTTTTTCCTGCGCCGGTTTTCCAGCGATAACCTCTCACATACCTTCCTTCAACTGTAAATCCTAACTTGTCTGCAGATTCGAAAACAGGAGGGAGTTTTTTAATTCGTTTGGTCTGGGGTGTGCAAAATAATCGGAATGCAGTTTGAGCTGCTTTCTTTTTGGAGAGGGACGAAAGAAGTTTAAACTTCGCCCGCATAAATGCAAGAGACAACTTTTGCATTATCATATACACGAAAAGATATGGAAATTGTATTGATAGGCACAGGGAATGTTGCTTCCATATTGGGAAGAAAACTAAAATTGGCAGGTCATACCATACTGCAGATATATGGCAGGAATGCAGCCCGCGCCTCTGCGCTGGCTTATGATCTTGATTCAGAATCGACAAATTATTGGTCCGTTATAAGGAAGGACGCAGATGTTGTGTTGATTGCAGTTAGTGATGCAGCAGTTCATGATGTGGCTGTTCATCTTTCTGTCCCCGATTCTGTCGTGGCTCATACTGCAGCCTCATTAAAACCTGATGTTTTGCGCAATTGCAGTCCGCATTATGGTGTGTTTTATCCCTTGCAAAGCCTGCACAAGGATGTAATTGAACTTCCGGAAATTTCTATTGTGATCCAGGCAAGCACAGACCGCGCATCCAATGTGCTGAATGAATTAGCTTCATCCATTTCTGCACAAAATGCAACACTCACTGATGAACAGCGATTAAAACTTCATGTGGCTGCTGTTTTGTGCAACAACTTTACAAACTACCTGTATACACTGGCAGAAGACTATTGCAAAAAAGAAAACCTGGATTTTCGCATGTTGTTTCCGCTCATTCGTGAAACAGCAGAGAGATTATACGAATTGTCTCCAGCCAAAACCCAAACCGGGCCAGCAATAAGGAATGACATCAATACCATCCGTCAGCACCTCGATTTACTTAAAAAACATCCTGAAATAGAAAAAGTCTACAGATTTCTTTCTGAAAACATATCAACGCATACATTCTGAGCTTGTTCGATGCATTTGTTCCTGATTAAGTAAGTGTGCCCGGTGTTTTTGCAATAATTTCGCACCCTGATTAAAGAAAGCGGATGTATACGTTAAAAATCAAATTTGAACAGCAGGGATTGGCGCCCGTCACACTGGAAAATATAGAACCGGATCAGACTTTGCTGGAAGTGGTTTTAAAAAATGACATTGAACTTCATCACAATTGTGGTGGCGTATGTGCTTGCAGTACCTGTCACATTTATATAGAAAAAGGCGAAGAGTTCATGGAAGAGATATCTGACAAGGAAGAGGATTTTATCGATCGTGCAGTCAATCCACGATTAAATTCAAGACTGGGTTGTCAATGTCTGTTGCACGATGCTGACGGAGAGATTGAAATTACATTACCTGACCAGACTCAATTCCTTGGTGAATAATCCAAACAATATTTATGGATCAATTTGAACCTCCGATACACTGGAATGATTACGAAGACATCGCATTGAAACTGTATGAAAAATTCGGTGATGACTTTAATGAAGGAAAGATCTACCGCGTGCGTTTTACTGATCTGCTTGAATGGGTGCTTACACTACCCAATTTCGTTGGCAGGAGAGAAGAAACAAACGAGGGCCATCTTGAAATGATCCAATCAGCGTGGGTGTATGAGTGGAGAGATAATCAAAAATAGTTGGAGGTTGGAGGTTGGAAAGTTGGAGGTTCTTTAAACTCGAAAGAGAACTACAGGTTTGTTTGAGGTTAGAGGTTCTTTAATAGGAGACCCAAAACGGATTTAATTTCACTGTATTCGAAGAACTTTCTTACGAAGTTCTTGAATCCTGAATCTTCTCTTGTTTTCTTGAATCACTTGATCCTTTCTTGTACCCTGGACCTTGTATCTTGGACCTTAACTTTAGTTCGATGTTTGAAAAATTTCGATTAATAACAACAATCATATTTGACATTGACGGTGTGCTCACAGACGGCACCGTCCTCGTGATGTCGGGTGATCACCAGGTAAGAAAAATGCATGTGCGCGATGGACTTGCTTTGCAGATGGCAATTAAAGCTGGTTTAAAAGTAATCGTTATTTCAGGTGGTGTTTCTGTCCCGGTGCTTGAAAGATTAAATAAACTTGGAATAAACGAAGTGCATCTTGGCATTCGGGACAAGCTTGATTTTACAGCAAATTTTTTGAATGAAAATGCCATCGAATGGGAAGAAGTATTATTTATGGGTGACGACCTTCCCGATATTCCCCTTTTAAAAAATGCAGGTGTGTCTGCTTGTCCTGCCGATGCGATTGCTGAGATCAGGGATTTTGCAGATTATATTTCTCCTGTTAATGGAGGATATGGATGTGTGCGTGATGTGGTTGAAAAAGTTTTAAAGATCAAGGGCCAGTGGCAGCCTGATTCGACAATTCCTTCACATTAAAATCGTTTTGGAAACGTATTTTTATCGATAAACTTTACCAATGAAATTGATGGCAGCATTTCTGAAGCTGGTTCGACTGCCTAATCTTA
>CAZCKF010000520.1:0-2600 GCA_964499155.1 uncultured Chitinophagaceae bacterium | reverse complement strand
GCAATGTATTCCTTCGTGCTGCAAGGTAATTGGCCAAAAGACGGGACAATTGCAATTAGGGTTAACAACCCAAGCATGATTGTCTTCATAGTACCGATCGTCGTTTAAAACTGCATGGTGCAAATGCTGCATTCATGAGCTTTCAGCCGGATGTTGGAAACGGTGGTGAAAGAAATTGGATAATCTTTACAGATTTCCAGGGATACGTGACGACGACTTTAGATAGGATGATCAGACGAAAATGTCTGAGTAGATGATTCAAATATAATACCAAGCAATTTATAATGCAATGCGTAAAAATACGAGTCGAAGCATATTTTGGGTTAATGAGTCCCTAATGTTTGGTTTGTTATGAAACGAATACCCCCATTGCTGATTTCTAATTTCTGATCACTTACACTCTTCGCCTATGTTGTAAAATCATCCATTGAGTTAAATATGCACCAGGCTTGAGGGATTCAGGGTCTGGGTAAACAAGTAATGTGGATAGTCTTGAAGCCTGAGGCCTGAAGCATTAACTTTACACTCCATGAAGAATCTCTTCCTTTTTACAACAATTGTATTCATGTTAGCTGCCTGCAATAACAATGATCAAAACAGTTCGGATGGTAATTCTACGACAAAGGCCACTCCGGTAATGAGTTTTTCAATTGTTGCTTCTTATCCACATGACCCCACTTCGTTTACGCAGGGACTTGCATTTTATAAGGGTGATTTGTATGAAGGAACAGGTGATTTTGGACGATCAAAACTGATGCAGGTTGATTTGAAAACCGGAAAGGCAATCAGGACCCATAACCTGGATTCGATTTATTTCGGAGAAGGTATTACAATTTTAAATGATACGATCTACCAGCTAACGTGGAAGAACAACGTTGTTTTTGTTTATTCAGTAAAGGATTTTAAAAAGATTAAGGAATTCAGCATTCCCCACGAGGGTTGGGGACTAACACATGATGGTCAATCTTTAATTGCTTCTGATGGCTCCAATGTTCTTTACTATTATGACCCGAAGACATTTACCCTGCAAAAAAAACTTGAAATCACCGAAGATGGTGTAAGTGCTTTTAATCTGAACGAACTCGAATTCATCAATGGTTTTATTTATGTAAACCAGTGGCAGGCGCCCTACATACATAAAATAGATCCCTCAAATGGTCACGTTGTTGCAAAGGCCGACCTCAATTCTGTTTGGGACCGAATCAAAGCAAAAGCCCATGACAGTGATGTTCCCAATGGAATTGCATATGATGATGTGACAAAGAAGATTTATGTTACGGGCAAGAGATGGCCGGAGCTGTACGAGATAACATTTTGATTTTGGATTTTTGATTTTGGATTTTGGATTTGGGATTTGGGATAACACGGATTAAGACGGATTACACGGATACGTTTAAAAGAATTTGAAAAAGGATGATAGTATTGAAGTTTCCCTCTTTCTCTTTCTCTTTCTCTTTCTCTTTCTTATTTCTAGTGTCGCATTACTGATGCGCAGCTATTTCGAAAAGCTTCGCCCTTCGCCCTTCGCCTCTCTCGTCAACCAGAGTCTTCGAACATTACTGCCCACTCACCACTCACTGACTCACCGCTCCCTCCCCAACACATAAATCACCGAACTCGCTCTTCTCTTATCCATCAACGCCCTTGCATTCGAAATTGATCCATTCCAGCCGGCACGAACTATACCCGCTGGATCTTTCCTGTATTTTGAACTTAACATGCTCACATAATAACTGTCAAACCACATGGGTAGTTCCTTTTCAACTTTCATCTGGTGCATGGATGCAAGATGCTGAATGGATATGGGTGTGAAATGATAAAGATGACGTGGTACATCATAAGCTGCCCAATGTTCAACATAGATATTGGCATCCTTAGAAGTATAATTTGGAACGGCAATGATTATTTTACCACCCTGTTTTAACAGCTGTTTCAATTGTTTCATATAATCGTGCAGGTCATGTACGTGTTCAAGTACGTGCCAGAGTGTAATTGCATCAAACGATAAAGCAGGTAAATCAAACAATTTATTTTCATCAAGCAAGGTCACGTTATATTTCTCAGCAGCGACATTCCTTGCTGACTTATCGGGTTCTATTCCTGTTACTTCCCAACCATGGGATTTCATTTCGTGGAGAAAGGCTCCGGTACCAGCGCCGACATCAAGCAATTTCCCTTTGAATTTTGAGGTAACCGAACCTACAAGTTTCCTTTTTTGCTTCAGCGTGAATTGTCTAACGGTCTTGTATAATTGATTTATCAATCCATCAGAAGTGTCGGAATGGGAAATATAATCTGTGGATTGGTAATAACGCCCGATCGAAGCTTGCGAAGGCACATCTTGTGTAAACCTCACCTGGCAACTTTTACACTGCCAGATCTCAAATTGTTCTCCAGTTACAGTATAATCCTTTGCACGCAGGGCATAACCAATATCGGTTGACCCGCAAACAGGGCAGGACGTGTAATGGATAACTGATGGCATGTCTGCAAATAAATTACAAAGCAGCCAGATAAAAAATTAAGGGAGGGTATTGTGCAGAACGGGTGCGGGCTTTGCTTCAACCTTTCGCGTTGTTCCGGATGATTCTACTTTAAGA
>CAZCKF010000519.1:0-2632 GCA_964499155.1 uncultured Chitinophagaceae bacterium | reverse complement strand
GCAAGGATACATTTTAATCCAGCCTTTTGCAACAGGTAAGCAGTACTGCAGCCAGTTATACCTCCACCCACAATCAATACGTCATATATGTTATTATTCTGAACTGCCTGATTCTTTGTTTGATAAACCTCCATATTGTGCTGCCACAAACTTTGGAGTGCGCCATCTCTTTTCATTGTAAATATTTGAGAATGTAAAGTGCAAAAAAATAGTGCCCTGAAATACCTGTTATGAAGTTGTTTTTTAACTCATGGCACGCTGTATGAATAACATATACAAACACGCACAGCTATGAAACGAATTTTGATGATGATCGTCCTCGTGTGTACCGTGGCTGTTGCCAACGCACAGCTTAAAACATTACAGGAACTGGTTGGAGTATGGGAGGCAATTGACCAGCAAAACGACCGAGGTTCTCTCGAATTTAAAGACACTACCCAACTCTACATCACATTTATGGGTCAGCGAAAGCCTGCACAGTCTTTCACTGTGAACTTGAATAAAACGCCTCATGAATTTAATATGGCTATCCAGGAAGATAATGAAACGATCAATTTGAAAGGAAGGCTTCACTTTGTCAATAAGGATAATATCAAATGGGAAGTCTTTGTTCCCGGTGATGCAGGTGGCGGCCCGCAGAGTGAAATAGTTTTACTCCGGAGAAGAAAATAATATCCTAAGAGTCGATTCACAAGCTTCAATTTTGAATGCGTATCATTCAAAGTTGAAGCTATTTTCGTGTAATGGGGCAGAAGAAACTGGTTCGGTTTGCAGAGTTGGAGACATTTCCTAATGTGCTGCAGTATCCGCAGGGAATGGCAGGTACCTGGTCAGGGTATTTTAAAAACAATAATCCCATCACCGTTGAGCTTGCATGCGGTAAGGGTGAATATACCGTGGGTCTCGCCAGCATGTATCCTAGAAGAAATTTTATCGGTATTGATGTAAAGGGAAATCGCATTTGGGTTGGTGCTAAAAAATCAATCAATACAAATCTTACGAATGCTGCATTTATCAGAAGCCAGATAGAAATGATTGATCAGTATTTCACTCCCGGTGAAGTACAGGAAATTTGGATCCCTTTTCCTGATCCACAATTGAGAAATTCTAAAGCCAAGAAACGTTTAACACATCCGCGATTTCTTCGATTGTATAAAAAAGTTTTAAAAAATGATGGGTGTATTCATTTAAAAACAGACAGTCCAGATCTGTATCAATTTACCAAACTCGTGACAGAAATATGCGATTGCAAAATCCTGATTGATTCTGAAAATGCAAATCTTGAAATTAAATCTGCGGAACTGGACATTCGAACTCATTACGAATCACTGGACATAGCGTCAAGTAAAAAAATCCATTACCTGAAATTCACATTACCTGAAAACATTCCTGTTGATGCAGATAAAAAAATAAAAGAAATTGCAGAACAGAAACAAGTTGAATTGTGAATGATCTTACTGAAGGCCGTGATTTTTATGTGAATGAAGAAGGGTTGATTGTATTCACTTCATTTTATCTTAGCAACCGCGGATTTTGTTGCGGGAATGGATGTTTACATTGCCCATATGATGTCGCCAATCTTACAAACGTTCAAATTGCAGACAAAACTTCAGATCATGGCGAAGCAAAAAAAAGTGGAGAAACTTAAATCGGTAAAACCATCAGGTTCTGCGGATGACAGCTTTTTTGCGTCCGTGTATGAAGTTGTTCGACAAATTCCAAAAGGCAGGGTAACATCTTACGGTGCAGTAGCTGCTGCACTCGGATTAAAATCTTCCGCACGCATGGTTGGTTGGGCAATGAATAACGCTCATCGAGTAAAACCAAAAGTACCCGCACACAGGGTGGTCAATCGTAATGGTATGCTGACCGGAAAATTCCATTTTGGTTCTCCGGATGAAATGGAAAACAGGTTGAAAAAAGAGGGAGTTGCGATCAGAAATGATCGAGTTACTGATTTTAAAAAATTATTCTGGGATCCGCTTTCAGAAATTTCCTGATTATTGATCAGAATGGAAGTGTGAATTCTCCCTGCGCAATGGCAAGTCGCTTTGATCCTCTGCCCGAATCATTGTACAGCGTTCCCTGGAAGGTTCCAGTCACTTCTGTATCATCAATATGAAGTATTGTAATACGGAAAGGATCAGTTGTATTTAATTTGCTCACGCCCCATACTTCGCCATTTGCATTGTATACTGCATCAACATACAGAACGGGAAGTGGATCAGTTGACTTATAAGTGAGTGTATCAAAAGCCTTTTGAGAACTGATTCCCATGTTGATCCTGTCAGTGCTTTCTGCGCTGCGGTTTACTTTAGAGAACAAACTTAAAATGTGCTGTCCGTCAACATTGTGACGACTTGCCTGTGAAAAGGCAGTAAATAGGACAATTTTCCCGTCAATCAAAGCACGGACATGGTGAAGAGGGATTTCCTGGGGTGCTTCGCCTTTTGGCTGTTCAGTACTTAAATCCTTCTCGCACGATACAAGCAGCAACAGCAATGCTGCAAGGGTAAAGATCTTTGCCATAACAATATGCTTTCATGGTACTAAAAAAGGAGTATCATTTCCTCACACCTATCACCTCAAAACTCCGGGGTACTCTGTAGCTGTAGCATATTTTGGGCCATGT
>CAZCKF010000518.1:0-2641 GCA_964499155.1 uncultured Chitinophagaceae bacterium | reverse complement strand
TTATTATTTATGGGGGGGATTTCGATGTTAAAGTTCTCATATAGAGACTTTTGCATTTTTTGCCATCTATACCCTGTGATAATTCAAGACTGTAAATATTAGTTCCATTTGGCAGTGCAGTTATTTTAATCCCTGATAATTGATTGACAGCACTAAATACTAAATTGTAATAGTCAAGACTTGACCTGACAGTGGCGAAAAATCTTACATCAGCAACGGGTTAGTGTTTTGACTTGTAAGATTTCCCTCCCGCTCGCCATCATCGGCCATTGTCAAACCCCCGATTGACTCATAAGAGGGTTTTTCAATGGCCGATGCTGTCTCCTGCCGATCGCGCCAAGGTAACTCATCCAGCTGCCGCTCCAGGGCCAGGTGCCTCATGTCGATCAAAGTCTGATAAGGCGTCTTTCCGTAGCAATACTTGCCCGAGTGCGTTCTTTCCTTATTGTACCATTCCAGCCACTCATCCAGGTCTTTTTGCAGCTCTTCGAGGGAGGAATAAATTTTCTTTCGGAAAGCGATGGCATAAAACTCGTCCTGGATCGTTCGGTGGAATCGTTCGCAGATCCCGTTGGTCTGCGGGCTTTTGGCTTTAGTACGTGTGTGATCGATGTTTTCCAATGCCAAATAGAGTTGGTAGGCATGATCCTCGATCCTGCCAGAGTATTCCGTTCCCCGGTCGGTGAGGATGCGAAGCAGGCGAATGCCCTGTTCCTCGTACATCGGTACCACCCGGTCATTCAACAGATCGGCGGCTGTGAGCGCATCTTTCGTGGTATAGAGCTTTGCCGAGGCTACCTTGCAATAAGTATCAATGAACGTCTGCTGGTAAATGCGGCCCACTCCTTTGATCGTGCCGACATAATAAGTGTCTTGCGCTCCAAGATAACCCACATGCTGGCTTTCAATCTCGCCAACGGCCTCTTTTTCTTCCCGGGCTTTTTCCAGAGCGGCTACCTGGGCATCGGTCAACACGAGGTTTTCTTCGGCTGCCCTGGCGCTCAACACCTTGAGCCGCTTTTTAAAGGTTTCCAACTCGTGCCGAATCCAAATGGAACGCACTCCACCCGGGGAAACGAATATACCACGCTTTTTCAATTCGTTGCTAACCCGAACCTGCCCATAAGCCGGCATCTCAAATGCCATCTCCTTGACTGCCTCTTCCACATGGGTTTCCACCCGGTTGTGGGGATTGGGTTTTCGACGGGTTAGCTCCTGTAAAGCTGCCTCGCCACCCGACTCGTTCAGCTCTTTAAAACGATAAAAACTGTCGCGTGAATAACCGAATGCTTTGCATGCCAGCGTAACATTACCTAATTCTTTGGCCAGGCGTAGCAATCCTAATTTGTTTTTGATAATTTTGTCCTGAGTAGTCATGATTTTAATCTGGTTTTAGTGATGAAATTGGTTACTTCAAATTTACTAAAACTGTCAGATTAAGTCGTGACTACTTCAACTAAATTCGCTTGTTTAATTACCTCTTGTAGTCTCGTTTCAATATGCGCTAGTCGTGAAAGAGCCATGGCAGCATTTACCCAATTACCAAACATATTTCCTCCATGGATTTTTATCAGATGTGGCATTTTATTTATAATTGCATTATCGCCGCATAATATGGCGCCACCACTGGATCCCAAATATTTGTATAAGGAGATATAAATAGTATCAAAATAGGAGGCGTATTCTTTTACCGATATTCCTGTCCAGGCTGAAGCCATATGAACCCTCGCACCATCCATATGCAATTTGATATTATTATTGCGACAGTATTGACTTATTTTCCGTATTTCTTCAATGGGGACAAACCTCCCGTCCGTTCTTCTAACAGGGTTTTCTATCGATACAGCCCCAATTCCACTTTTAAATACTTCTTCTTCTGCCATGGTTTCTATAGCAGTTTGTAATTGTTGTGCTGTAAAGAAAGTCTCTCCTTTTGCCAAGGGCATCAATCTTTTATGAAATACAGATTGACTGGCATCAGCTTCATCTCTATACACATGACTTGTCTCCTGTACAAATATTTTTGTATTTTCTCCACTAAGTACGGAAATAGCCAATTGATTAGCCATTGTCCCGCTCGGCAAATAAATTGCTTTTTCCTTTCCAGTTATTTCAGCAAACTTTTCTTCTAATGTTTCTACAACACCTCCCACACCATAAAAGTCTTGAATAATGGGATAAGTAGCATGAATTTTCAGTGACTCCGTGAGGTAATATTCCGGTTCAAACATTTCACCATCACCCCAGAACTTGATACTGCGGTTTGATACTGGTGCTAACGCTTGATTTATCTTAGTATCAGAAACTGCAACCGATGTAAAAGGGATAATTGTCGGCAGGATACCCAAACCGGAGGTTTTTAAAAAAAACCTTCTGTTAAGTGATGTCATTTAGAAATTATTTTGTATATTTTTTTTCAATTCTTCACCTCTATTTTCACTATCCCATCTGCTACCTTTGGGAATTTGGTAAATACCGCCGCATCATGACCTGGTATTATTAGCCTTGTATCTGAAACCAATGTTTTCATCCTTCTCATTTGATTCACATACGCAACCGGGTCAAATGTGTAATGGGGAATAGGTAGCAAATAATCCAGATTGGCGTAAAACCAAATGTTGTCTGATGCGATTATGGTATT
>CAZCKF010000517.1:0-2645 GCA_964499155.1 uncultured Chitinophagaceae bacterium | reverse complement strand
CTTTCATGTATAAAACATATACAGCTTTTGCTAACCTGAATGCAAACTATTCAAAGTATGAGGCAGATTTTGGAACAGGCAGAACGATCAACCTCGATGCATTTACATTCAATTTGTACATGCAGCATTCACTCAAGTTTGCTAAAGTGTATACTGCGGAAGTGAGTGGATTTTACCAGGCCCCAAGTATATGGCAGGGTA
Organism: uncultured Chitinophagaceae bacterium; assembly: GCA_964499155.1. GTDB lineage: Bacteria > Bacteroidota > Bacteroidia > Chitinophagales > Chitinophagaceae > CAZCKF01. The sequence goes on along the minus strand of CAZCKF010000517.1, from coordinate 2,444 downwards.
CATTTGAAAGCAAGGCAATTTATGGAATCGATGCAGGCATCATGAGAACATTGTTTGATGGCCGTGCAAACATAAAAGCTTCAGTCAGCGATATTTTCAAAACAATGAAATGGAGCGGTGAAAGCAATTTCGCTGGGCAATACCTCCGTGCAAGCGGAACATTCGAAGCGCAGCAATTCAAACTGAATTTCACCTACCGCTTTGGAAGCAATACAGTGAAAGCAGCCCGCCAGCGCAAAACAAGTATCGAAGAAGAAAGCAACCGCGTGGGCAACCAGGGTGGAGGTATTCAGCAATAAGTTTTTTGATGTGTGTGATATAATAACGTGGGCTCCATTCGGAGCCCTTTTTTTTAAATTTTCAATATTCAATGGTCAATGCTCAATGTCCATTTGAATTGCACATGTAGCAATTTCCTTCAACTGCTTCTTTAGTGTGAAGCGAACATTGAAAGATTGAACATTCTCACCGAAGTTCTCTAACCGCCGCCTGTCCAATAAAGTGTTTACTTCTGATAATTATGTTTTGTAAAAATTAAAGAGATTCAGTTTTTTTATCAATTATGTTCCCTTTACTATAATTAATTGTGATTTTAGTTGAGTCAGTTATTAAAATAAAATCTCTGATAAAATACCAAGTGGTATAATTATCATTTCGAAATGGTATATAAAAATGTTCGAAAAGAACGTACAATTTCATCCTTGTTGTATCAAGCATATTTGCATCATCTAGAATCATTTTAGCCAATTGAAGATCTACATCTTCAAAATCGGAGTATTTGTTAATATTAGTTGAACAGGATTTACTTATCGTAAAATGGAGTGAATCGTCATGTACAATAGTTTCAATCTTGCAGTTTTCGTTAGGTTGATTTTTACTAATAGTATCAACAATCCATTTTTTGTAGTTCAATGTATCCTGGAATGTTGGATTTATTGATTCATTAATTTGTTGGTCTGAGCATCCTACAGTTATCGATAAAAGGATTGTACTTATAATTCTGATTAACATGCTAGGTTCTAATTTTCATTTATAAATATTTATGATTTTATGTAATCGACAAGTAATAATTTAACCTGACGGCCTCAATATAGGAACCAGTGAACATTGAACATTGAAAATTGAGCATTGAACATTCTCATCGCAATTCTCCTGCTGCCTCATGATCTCCATACCGATCTCTCGCTTCCAGTAATTTTTGTTTCATTTGCCGGATGATGGGTTCATGTCTCTTGCTGTTGATCAGGTTATTTTGCTCCTGCGGATCATCCAGCAGGTTATACAATTCCCATTCTTTTACAGTGTAGAAATAAATGAGTTTGTAACGATAATCTCGAATGCCAAGATGTGGTATTACATTATGATCAGCCCATTCATAGTAATGATAATAAAGGTTGTCGCGTGGAATCACAAATTGTTGTCCGGTGAGAACAGGTTTCAGACTCACGCCATCCATCCACACTGGCGGTTTGACGCCGGCGAGATCAAGCATGGTTGGAGCATAATCAATATTTTGTACCAGGCTTTCATTGGTTGAACCGGCCTTTATTTTACCAGGCCAGCGTACGATTAATGGAGTCTGCATGGAAACATCATACATAAACCTCTTATCGAACCATCCATTTTCTCCCAGATAAAAACCCTGGTCAGAAGTATAAATGACAATTGTATTTTCTGTTAACCCGTTTTTATCTAAATAATCAAGAAGCTTTCCAACATTTTCATCCACTGATGCCACACAACCCATAAAATCCTGCATGTACCATTGATATTTCCATTTCAGCAATTCATTTCCTTTTGGCTTCAGGTCTCCAAGTACACGTCCACGTTCTGCATATATTTTTTTCAATTGATCTCTTTCTTCTTTTGGAATCCGGTTCATCACTCCATTGTAATAATTGTAGTGACCTGAATCTTCCTGTAAGTGCGGAATATTTGCGAGATAGGCAGGATCGATTTTTAAATCACCCGTAAGACGCATGTCATGAAGAATACTCATTTTTTGAATCCGCCATGCGCTGCCATGTCCTGTTGTATCTGCATACAGGGTAGCTGGTTCGGGAAAAACCTTATCCTTGAATTGCAGCGCATATTTTAAAGGAGGCATGAAATTGCGGTGTGGTGCTTTGTGATGAAGCAACAACATAAAAGGTTTGCTTTTGTCGCGTTGCTCGAGCCATTTGATCGATTCATCAGCTACAACATCAGTTGAATATCCCTGGTGTGTAACTGTATCACCATTCATATTGATCATACGCGGCGTGAAATACAAACCCTGTCCTGGAAAAATTTTCCAATAATCAAATCCGGATGGATAAGAATGCAGATGCCATTTTCCAACAACAGCAGTCTGGTAGCCTGCTCGCTTTAAAATATGTGGCAGCGTTTCTTTGGAAGAATCGAATCGTGTACGATTGTCTTTTATTCCATTGTTGTGTGAGTGT
>CAZCKF010000516.1:0-2652 GCA_964499155.1 uncultured Chitinophagaceae bacterium | reverse complement strand
TTCCGGGAAAAGGAACGATTGGTATTGAAGTTCCGAATGTGAAGAAAAGTGTTGTCAGTATGAAAACATTGCTAGCAAGTGAAAAGTTTCAGCACAACAATTACAGTTTACCCATTGCTATTGGTAAAAAGATCGACAACGAAAATTACATTGTTGACCTGGCATCAATGCCCCATTTGCTGATGGCTGGTGCAACAGGGCAGGGAAAATCAGTGGGGGTAAATGCGATTCTTGTTTCTCTGTTGTATAAAAAACATCCTTCACAACTGAAATTTGTTTTAATCGATCCAAAGAAGGTCGAATTGAGTTTATACAGGTTGATCGAAAACCATTTCCTCGCAAAACTCCCCGGCGAGGAAGAAGCCATCATTACAGATACAAAAAAAGTAGTTCATACTTTAAATGCGTTGTGCATTGAAATGGACAACAGGTACGACCTGTTGAAAGAAGCAGGTGCCCGCAATATCAAAGAGTACAATGAGAAATTTGTAAAGCGAAAGCTTAATCCGCAGAAAGGACACCAGTTTCTTCCGTTTATAGTCCTGGTGATTGATGAATTTGCAGATTTAATTATGACTGCCGGTAAGGAAATTGAAATGCCCATTGCGCGACTTGCACAGTTGGCCCGTGCTGTGGGAATACATCTTATCATTGCCACACAGCGACCTTCAGTAAATATTATTACCGGTACAATCAAAGCGAATTTTCCATCACGAATTGCATTTAAAGTTTCTTCCAAGATTGATTCACGCACCATTCTTGATTCGGGAGGCGCGGAACAATTGATTGGGAAAGGGGATATGCTTATTTCACATCATGGAGAGATCACGCGTTTGCAATGCGCATTTGTTGATACGCCTGAAATTGAAAAGGTGGTGGATTTCATAGGCGATCAGCGTGGATACCCTCAACCTTTTCTTTTGCCGGAATATGTTGATGAAAAGGAATTTGATGGAAAGGATCTCAGCATGCTTGAACGCTTAATCGTTAAAAACCAGGTAGGTTCTACTTCATTATTGCAGCGCAGGATGAAGCTTGGATACAACCGGGCAGGACGGTTGATGGATCAATTGGAAGCGGCCGGGGTGGTGGGTCCCAACCAGGGAAGTAAGGCCAGGGATGTGTTAATAAAAACCGAATCCGAGCTCAACGAATACCTGAGCAATATTTGAGTTAGTTATCTGTTAATATGAGCATTGCAATTGAACCAGACCTACACATTACTGGTCTATGTAATGATTGAAACTTATCTTTGCGAAGTAAAATTCAAATAATGAAAAAACTGTACGTATTAGCTACTCTATTGACATTCTCCATTGCCAGCTTTGCACAAAACCACGCAGGTAAATCAGATCCCGAAGCGAAAAAAGTACTCGATGCGGTTAGTGCAAAATTCAAAACATATAAAACAGCAACAGCCAATTTTACCTATAAAGTAGAAGATGCCAAGGGTAAGGCACTTTCCACAAAGACCGGTAAAGTATCCATGAAAGGAACAAAATACCGCATCACATTTGGTGGTCAGGATATTTTCTGTGATGGTGTGAATGTATGGACGTATGATAAAGCAGCGAATGAAGTAACAGTCAGCAAACTTGATCTGAGTGGCAGTACGATAACTCCTCAAAAGATGTTTACCAATTTTTACGATAAGGATTTTCTTTACAAATTAAATGGTGAGAAAAAAGAAGCAGGTAAGACGATGCAGGAAATTGAAATGACACCGAATGATAAGAATAAGCCCTTTCATAAAGTGTATGTTCTTGTTGACAAAGCAGGAAAGACAATTTACAGTACAAGAGTGCTTGAAAAATCAGGTGCACGGTATGTTTACACGATCAGTGGGTTAAAAGGAAATGCTGCAGTTGCGGATGCAACATTTGTTTTTGATAAGAAAAAATATCCTGGAGTTGAGGTCGTTGATTTAAGGTAACAGGTATTTAATATATTTTTAGAACGTCAGGATAAAACCTGGCGTTTTTTTGTGCAATTAAATTGACAGGATATTCATATGATGCAAAATGATGGATATTATGTTGGCGAACTGGATGGAAAAACAACACCAGATTTTGATTCGTTTTTAGACAACATTGCTGTCGCATTTAAATTTCCTGATTATTATGGAAGAAACATGAATGCTGCCTGGGATTGCCTTTGTGATTTGACATGGATCGAAGAACCAAATTTTATCCTGGTTATAAAAAATTCAGCATCATTTCTTTCAAGGGAAGATGAAAAAAATCGAAAATATATTTTGTCTTTTTTGCAGGAAGTGAAAGACGATTGGGAAGGGAAAAATAATCACAACTACCCAGATAAAGACCGAAGGACTGCCGAATTCATTATTCAGTTTGATTAAATATATTAAATAACAGCCTCTCTTAGCCTGACCAATTTTTGCAGCAATTTTTTAAGTTTGTCAAGCTGCAACATATTAGCACCATCACTTTTTGCTTTAGAAGGTTCGGGATGTGCTTCGATAAACAATCCATCAACACCCGCTGCAATTGCTGCACTTGCAATGGTTGAAATCATTTCAGGATTACCACCAGTAACACCGGCGGCCTGATTAGGCTGCTGAAGGCTGTGTGTACAATCCATTATTACAGGAACACCATGAGATTTCATTATCGGTATATTTCGGTAATCGAC
>CAZCKF010000515.1:0-2656 GCA_964499155.1 uncultured Chitinophagaceae bacterium | reverse complement strand
TTGGCGAATATTTATTCTCTGACCCGTGATCAGCCGGTATCTCTCTTCAAGATTTGCCAGGCCAATTCCGGATGAATGCCTGACATTATCTTTCTTCTTTAAATTATTTTTTACTGTCAGGATATTTTCCTCCAGTGCTATTTCAATGTGTAATGGATTTTCTTGACTGAATTCATTGTGTTTGATCGCATTTTCAACCAGTACCTGCAATGAGATGGGCGGGACAAGGAATTGTGAATACATTTCAGGAAGTGGATATACATCAAGTTGGATAGCTTTTTCGAACCTGATCATTACCAGGTAGAAATAATCTTTTACAAATTGTATTTCATCCTGGAGCAACACAAGTTCTTTCCCTTTGTGTTGCAGGATGTAGCGGTACACATCGGCCAGGTGTTCATTAAACAGTTTTGCTTTTCCCGGATGCTCGTCGATGAGATGGGAAAGCGTGTTTAAAGAATTAAAAATAAAATGAGGATCAATCTGGTTTTTCAACGCCTCAAGTTCTGCTTCAGCACGCGCACGCTCTACCTGCTCACGCCTGACCATTTCACTTTCTGATTCTTTAACGAGAAATACAGTTTCGTAAACGTGCGTGATAAAGATTACGCATATCATAATGATGAGTGTTGCAGTAAACACTTTATCCCACTCAATATTTCCTTTTGCGAATATGCTGTACCATCCTGTTAATAAAAGTGCGCTAACCGGAATTGTATAAAATGAAATTGCCAATAGCAAAGCAATTATTTTCCTGATTGGTTGATTGAACCAGTGGAAATAACTGCGCAGGGTAAATAAAAGATAGCGATTGCCCTGCCACACAATAAAAGCAATTAGTATGGTGTAAATAAAACTGAGCTTGATTTCCCAGTGATTAAAATTCCTGCCATTCACCATTCCTGTTAATAAAGGAATTGCAATACCAAAAAATGGTATCAGTATCAACCTGAAACCGATATCATTCAGTTTGAGAATTTCATTTGTAGATCGTATTTCCGCCTTCATCTGCTTTATTTCCGTATTCGCGCCAAAATGGTTTGCAGTATAAAAATGAGAAATTAGATTCGGGTAACAACCAACATTTTTTTAAAATAAAACATTTTGTTATGGATATGTCCACTGTTAATTGGCTGGCCGTTTTAGTTGCTGGAATTTCTGCTTTTGTTTTGGGCGGTGTATGGTATTCTCCTGCCCTTTTTGGCAAAGCATGGATGAAAGAAAACAATTTAACCACCGAAACCATTAAGAGCAGTAACAGCGCTCGCACTTTTGGCTGGGGGTTTATACTTTCTCTTGTAATGGCGGCGAACCTAGCGATGTTTTTAAATACACCTGAAATGGATCTCATTATGGGACTTACCTATGGGTTATTAGCGGGTGTGTGGGTGTTTTGTGGAATTGCAATTGTTGCACTCTTTGAACTTAAAAGCGCCAAATATATCTTCATCAACGGCGGTTACTGCCTGGTTGCTCTGGGATTGATGGGAGCGATTTTGGGAGTTTGGAGGTAATGCCAGGGAAATGTACAATATCCAATATCCAATGTCCAATGTTCTTCGTAATTGGATCAACGGAAATAACGGACCCTGTGCATGGTATTCTGAGCTTTTTTAACGGGGAAATGTGATGATGAACGGAACATCATATTTATCATAAGCATTGTCTTGAACTAAAACTCCCATGAGAATCTTTTATTTCATTTGCCTATTGTTTTCTTTCACAACAATACTGGCACAAAAGCCATGCGCAACAAATCCTGTTTACAGGCAATTTGATTTCTGGATTGGTGAATGGGATGTATATGCGAAGAATGGACGCCTGGCTGGTGACAGCAGGATTGAATTGATCCTGGATAGCTGTGTTATTGTCGAAAACTGGACCAATACCAATGGCAGTTACAAGGGAAAAAGTTTTAATACTTATAATCGTCAATCGGGACAATGGCAACAAACATGGGTGGATGATAAAGGCGGCAGCACAGAATACCTGAAAGGGAAATATGAAAACAACAGTATTGTTTTCTTAACTGAACCTTTTCCATTTACAAAAGACACCATGGCAATCCGGAAGCTTACTTTTTTTAAATTAAGTGAGGAGAAAGTGAGGCAACTTGGTGAGATCTCGAAAGACAGGGGAACTACGTGGGCTGTTGAATATGATCTTGAATACAGGAGAAGAAAAAAGTAAGTACTAACTTTTCATTTTGATCTGCATTATCGTTGCAACACTCTGAGCACGTTGTTTTGCAAGTTCTGCTATTTCACCTTCAAATAAGCTATCCACAGTTTCATTAAAATATTTCAACCATGTATGGAAGTGTTGTTTCGAAATGGGTGACATTTCATGTAAGTGAATGTGAACCTGCATTACATTTTTGTGATATGTTCCCTGGTTGAGCAAGACCATTTCCCAGAATTCTGCAATGACAGGAATGTGTTCTTTAATATCTATTTGAGCTACATCAGTAAAGAAATAGTTAATTGAATCATCGACGAGGAGCCGTTCATAGAATTTTTCGAGCAAAAGATTGATATCATTTCGTGTAACAATATCAGCTTTTGCCATTTTCCTTTGATTTTAATTCTGCCAATACTTTTTCAATTCTTTCTTTCAACGTTTCAAAATCTGTAAAACCATGAGCGAGCAGATAGAA